>NZ_JBIQNC010000021.1:13517-18372 GCF_044462705.1 Xenophilus sp. | reverse complement strand
GCCGAAGACCAGGCTCGGCCGCAGCACCAGGCCGTCGAGCGCGCCGGCCTGCGTCAGCCGCAGCAGCGCCGCGTCGGCCGCGCGCTTGGTCTGCGCGTAGCGCGTCGGGTTGCGCTCGATGCCCAGCGCCGAGACGTGCACGACGCGCCGCACGCCGGCCTGCGCGCAGGCCTCGAACAGCGCCTGCGGGGCGGCGGCATGGACGGCCGCCATCGGCGCGCGCGGCGAATCGCGCAGCACGCCGACCGCGTTGACCACGGCGTCGATGCCGGCGAGGTGGGGCAGCCAGTCCTGCGGCAGCGTGGCGTGGATGAAGTCCAGCGCGGGCGCGCTGCGGCGGCTGCGGGCGACGACCGCGTGCCCCGCGCCGGCGAGTGCGTGCGCCACGGCGCGGCCGACGAAGCCGCTGGCACCGGCGAGCAGGACGCGCATCAGCGGCCCCCCCGTGCGCCGCCGGGGACGGTGCAGATGCCCTCCCGGCAGCCTGCGCTGCGGCGCGCGGCACGGCGCGCCGCACGCTCGAACAGCGGGCCGATCAGCCAGCCCGGCAGGCGGTACCTGTGGCGCACCAGCACCGGGTAGGCGCGCCGCGCGGCCTGCGAGACGAGCGGCAGGCCGAGCAGGCCGCTCACCAGCGGCAGGCCGGCGGCGGCGTAGGCGGCGCGGAAGGTGTCGACGCCGACGTAGACGCGGCCTGCCGCGTCGACCGCGTGGATGGCCTCCATCAGCGCGGCGCGCGGGGCGGGGCCGCCGGTGAAGTCCGCCGGCGAGCAGTCCACGAAGGCGAGCCGGCCGGCGCGGTCGCGCGCCTGGAGGTGGCGGATCTCGCCGCTGCACAGGCGGCAGCTGCCGTCGTAGTAGAGGGTGAGCGGATAGGCGGGGCTGGTCTGCATGATCGTCACTTTCGATATTTCAGTCAAAACAGAAATAAAGGTGCAAAAAAAGAGACCGGAAAGCGATCTCAGAGCATGGGCAGGCTGGCATGGCGGTCGGCCTCGTCGTCGCCGTCCGGGCCGCCGGGCCGGGGCGCCCTGGCCGCCGCGTCGCCGCGCACGAAGCGCTGCACGCTGGCGCCGAGGCTGAGCACCTTGTCCAGCGTGCCGGGCGACAGGCGCAGCATCTCGTCGGCCCAGGCGCCGAGCTTGTCCATCAGTTCCATCGTCGCGCGGATGCGGTCCTGCGCATCGGCCGGCTCGCGGGCGAAGTCGGGGCTGGCGACGATCTCGCGCAGCAGGCGGGTGGTGGGGTCGAACTCGCGCTCCTTGCGCTCGCGCACCACGGTGCGGAACAGCTCCCACACGTCGACGCTGGTCTCGAAGTAGTCGCGCCGGTCGCCCAGCACGTGCGTCACGCGCACCAGGTTCCAGGCCTGCAGTTCCTTGAGGCTGTTGCTCACGTTGGAGCGGGCGACGTTCAGCGTTTCCGACAGCGCCTCGGCGTGCATGGGCTTGCCGTGCACGAAGAGCAGGGCGTGGATCTGCGAGACGGTGCGGTTGACGCCCCACATCGAGCCCATCTCGCCCCAGTGCAGGACGAACTTGCGTTGCAGTTCGGTCAGTTCCATGGCGCTCAGTGTATGGTTTCCGAAATTTCTGTCAACAAAGAAATTGATCGAAAGGAGCGCCGCCGTTGAAATGTCGATGAGCGATGAAAACTGTATTTATGTACAGTATTTCCATGGCCGACGCCCACATTCCCCTGCATGCCATCAAGGGCCGCGGCGCGGCCTCGCGGCTGGCGCACCGCTTCGAGAAGGAGGCGCGGGGCAGCTTCGACGACGGCTGGGGCACGCTCGAGGAAGAGGACTTCGTCACCGCCGCCCCGGACGCCGTGGCCACCGAGGTGCGCTTCGAGGACGCGAAGTCCGTGCTCGGCGGCAACGACTCGCCCGACATCCCCTTCGAGCGCTCGCTCAACCCGTACCGCGGCTGCGAGCACGGCTGCATCTACTGCTTCGCCCGGCCCACGCACAGCTACCTCAACCTCTCGCCGGGCCTCGATTTCGAGACCAAGCTGATCGCCAAGCGCAACATCGCCCAGGTGCTGCGCCAGGAACTGGCACGCCCGCGCTACCAACCGGCCGAGATCGCCATCGGCACCGCCACCGACTGCTACCAGCCCATCGAGCGCGAGCTGCGCCTCACGCGCTCGGTGATCGAGGTGCTGCAGCAGGCGCGGCATCCCTTCGCGCTGGTCACCAAGTCCAGCGCCGTGGAGCGCGACCTGGACCTGATCGCGCCCATGGCCGCGCAGCACCTGGCGGCCGTCTACGTGACCGTGACCACGCTCGACGGCGAGGTCGCACGCACGCTGGAGCCGCGCGCCGCCGCGCCGCACCGTCGGCTGCGCACCATCCGCACGCTGGCCGAGGCGGGCGTGCCGGTGGGCGTGAGCGTGGCGCCGCAGATTCCCTTCGTCACGGAGGACATGGAACAGGTGCTCGAGGCCGCCTGGGACGCCGGCGCGCGCAGCGCCTTCTACACGGTGATCCGCCTGCCGTGGGAGGTGGCGCCGCTGTTCCGCGAGTGGCTCGACGTGCACCACCCGCAGCGCGCGGCGCGCATCATGGCGCGCATCCGCGAGATGCGCGGCGGCAAGGACTACGACGCCGACTGGAGCACCCGCATGAAAGGCACCGGCACCTGGGCCGAGCTGATCGGGCAGCGCTTCGCCAAGGCCACGCGGCGCATCGGCTTCAACCGCGAGCGCATCGTGATGGACCTCTCGGCCTTCCGCCCGCCGCGGGAGGACGGGCAGGGCAGCCTGTTCTGACCTTCAGCGGCCGGGCTTCTTCTTCGTCTTGCGCATTGGCATGGGCGCATTGGCCGTGCGCAGCGCCGCCTCGACCGCGCGCCGTGCCCACAGCGCGGCCGCCTGCCGGTCCTCGAACACCGTCTCGGGCGCCTGGCGGTAGGAGGTCGTCATCTTCCTGCCCTGGCGCTCGAAGCTGAAGGCCGGCAGCGCCAGCGCCTCGAAGTGCGGCAGCGTCTGCGCGTCGGTCTTCAGGTAGAGCACCTCGCGCACCACCAGCGCGAACATCAGGTCGTCGTGGTAGACGCCGTAGCCGCCGAACATGCGCGCGATGCGCACCGGCCCCAGGCTGGCGAAGACGTCGTGCAGGGTGTCGCTCAATTGGCTCATCGGGCAACCTCCGTGCTTCGCACCGCGGTGCGAGCCCCCTTCGGAACGGCCGGGCGTGGGCTCATGCCGTGATCTCGATGCGGTTGCCGTCGGGATCGAGCACCACGCTCTCGTAGTAGCCGTCGCCGGTGCGGCGCGGGCCGTCGAGCACCGGGTGGCCGGCCTCGCGCAGCCGCGCCGTGAGCGCGTCGACCTGCGCCTCGGAGCCGACCGCCATCGCCACGTGCGTCCAGCCCATGCGCTGCGCGCCGGGCGCAGCCGGCTCGGGGCGCAGCGCGGTGGTGCTCATCGCCTCGATGCGCGCTCCGCCCGCGAAGGACAGGAAGCGCGAGGCGAAGCCCTTGGCGGGGTTGCGGTACAGCGGCCCGGCCTCGGCGCCGAAGTGCTCGGCGTAGAAGCGGACGCAGCGGTCGAGATCCTCGGTCCAGAGGGCGATGTGGTCGATGCGCATGGGCGGGTGGAGGCGGGTGCGGCGAAGTGCGTGTGGCGCGCCCATGCTAGTGCCGGTTTGACCTGCGTCCAACTCGTTGATAGCATCAACAAAATAACGAACCCCACGGAGACGCCCATGACAGCCTTTCGATTCGATGCGCGGCGGCGCGATGCGCTGCGCCTGCTCACGGCCGGCGCGGCCGCGGCCGCCTGCCCCGCGCTGCGCGCGCAGGAGGCTTTCCCGTCCCGGCCGATCCGCGTGGTCGTGCCCTTCGCCGCCGGCGGCGCCATCGACGTGGCGGTGCGCGCCATGACCGACCGCGTCGCGCAGGAGGTGCGCCAGCCCGTGGTGGTGGAGGCCAAGCCCGGCGCGGCCACCATCCTCGGCGCCGAGGCGGTGGCCAGCGCGGCGCCGGACGGCTACACCGTGCTCGTCACCACCAGCAGCACCACCATCAACAACGCCGGGGCGTACAAGAAGCTGCCCTACGACCCGGCGCGCAGCTTCGCGCCCGTGACGCAGGTGTCGATGGGCAGCGTGATGTTCGCGGGCCCGGCCAATGCGCCGTACGCCGACCTGCAGGGCTTCGTGCGCTGGGCCAAGGCGCAGGGCCGGCCGATCTCGTACGGCAGCTGGGGCAAGGGCTCCTCGGCGCACCTGTTCGGAGAGCTGCTGCGCATGCGCCACGGGCTGCCGATGCAGCACGTGCCCTACAAGGGCGACGTGGCCGCGCTCACCGACCTGCGCGGCGGCGTGATCGACAGCACCTTCTGCAGCCCGGTGAGCGCGCGGCCGCTGGTGCGCGCCAACGCCGTCAAGGCGCTGGGCATGACGGGGCCGCGCCGCTCGGGCGGCCTGCCCGAGCTGCCCACCTTCGGCGAGCAGGGCCTGGAAGGCTTCGAGCTGGCGGGCTACGTGGCCGTGTACGTGCCGGCCGGCACGCCGGCGCCGGTGATCCGCAAACTGAACCAGGCTTTCGTGGCCGCCATCCGTACGCCCGAGGTGTCGCAGCGCCTGATCGACCAGGGACAGGACCCGGTGGCCGGCACGCCGGAGGAACTGGCCGCCGTCTACGAGCGCGACGCGCCGCAATGGCTGGCGCTGATGAAGGCCGCGGGCGTGGAGCCCGAATGAGCCGCGACATCCACCCCGGAACCACGATGCCATGAACTCCCCCCAGGAACACCGCCGCCTCATCCCCATCCGCAGTGCCTACGAGCTGCCGGAGCCCGGCATCCGCGACGAACTCGTGCGCACCGGCCGCGGCACGCCGATGGGCGA
>NZ_JBIQNC010000021.1:0-13417 GCF_044462705.1 Xenophilus sp. | reverse complement strand
ACCTGGCCGAGGGCGAATTCGTCGAGGCCGACGACCAGAGCATCGGCGGCGGCGGCCCGGTGGTGATCGACTGCAACTGGTTCCAGCACTACGAGAACGTCGTCGACCCGTGGCACGTGCTGGTGCTGCACGGCACCTTCTCCGGCGTGCAGTTCACCGACGCGATGCTGCGCGCGCCGACCATCAGCTTCGAGACGACCGACAAGAGCGTGAAGGTGACCTCGCTGCGCACGCTGGACGACGGCTCGGTGTTCCGCCGCGTCACCGAGGCCTGCGTGCCGACCTGGCGCGTCGTGCCGAACCCGCGGGTGGGCCAGTACGCGCGGGTGGAGTCGATCGGCTTCGTGCTGCCGATCGACGACACGCACTTCCGCATCTACACGGTGGCGCGCGTGCGGCAGCCGGGCGAGCTGACGGGCTTTCGCTCGCGGCAGAACGGCAAGCTGTGGAGCGAGCTGAGCGAGGACGAGCACCGCCGCTTCCCCGGCGACTACGAGGCGCAGAAGAGCCAGGGCGACATCACCTGGCACGGCCACGAGAACCTGGCGACCAGCGACCGCGGCATCGTGCTGCTGCGGCGGCTGGTGCAGGCGCAGGTCAAGGCGGTGGAGGAGGGGCGCGACCCGGCGGGCGTGCGCTTCGACCCGGCCGACGACCTGGTGCGCTTCGAGGCCGGCAACTTCCTCGACGCGGCGGCGCCGGGCTGAAGTCAGCCGCGCGCGGCCAGCGCTTCTTCTTCCTGCGCGATCAGTTCCTGCGCGCGCGCCTTGAGCTTGTTCAGGGCCGCGACGAGTTGCTCGGCCTCGTCGGCACTCAGCACCTCGCGCAGCGCGCGGTCGCGGTCGCGGGCCGCCGCGACCAGCCCGGCCAGCGTGCGCGTGCCGGCGGCGGTGAGGGCCAGTTCCGCCGAGCGCGCGTCGGTGCGGTGCGCGCGGCGCCGCACCATGCCGCGGCCGACCAGCCCCGTTACGATGCGGCTGATCTGCGCCTTGTCGGTGCTGGAATAGTCGGTGAGCGCGCGCAGCGTGACCGGCTGCAGGTGCTCGATCAGCGCCAGCGTGCGCCACTCCATCAGGCTGCAGTCCTGCTCGCGCCGGAAGCGCAGCGCCGCACTGCGCCGCAGGACGTCCGACGTGCTGTTGACCTCGTAGCTCAGCAGGGGGCGGAAGGCGGGACCACGGGGCGCGTCGGGCATCGCGCGATCATAGCCACCGCATTCCGCGTCAGGACGCGAGCGCGGCCGCGTGGTGGGCGAAGTGGTCGGCCAGGAAGCTGGCGATGAAGTAGTAGCTGTGGTCGTAGCCCGGCTGCAGGCGCAGCGTAAGCGGATGGCCGGCGGCGTCGCAGGCGGCCTTCAGCAGCTCGGGCCGCAGCTCGGCCAGGAATTCGTCGGCATAGCCCTGGTCCACCAGCAGGGGCAGGCGCTCCTTCGCCGTCTTCACCAGCTCGACCGTGTCCCAGGCCTTCCAGGCCTCGCGGTCGCCGCCCAGGTAGGCGGTCAGCGCCTTCTGGCCCCACGGCACCTGCGTCGGCGCGACGATGGGCGCGAAGGCCGACGCGCTGCGGTAGCGGCCGGGATGGCGCAGCGCCGTCACCAGCGCGCCGTGGCCGCCCATGCTGTGCCCGAAGATGCCTCGCGCATCGCTGGCGGCGAAGTGCCGCGCGACCAGCGCCGGCAGTTCGTCGGCCACGTAGTCCTGCATGCGGTAGTGCGGCGCCCAAGGCGCCTGGGTGGCGTTGAGGTAGAAGCCCGCGCCCTGGCCCAGGTCGTAGGCCGGATCGTCGGCGACACCCTCGCCGCGCGGGCTGGTGTCGGGCGCCACCACGATCAGGCCGTGCCGCGCCGCGTGGGCCTGCGCGCCGGCCTTGGTGATGAAGTTCTGCTCCGTGCAGGTCAGGCCGCTCAGCCAGTACAGCACCGGGCGCTTCTCGCCGCGCAGCGCGGCCTCGGGCAGGTAGATGCCGAACTTCATGTCGCAGCCGAGGGTGTCGGAGGCGTGCTTCCACACTTCCTGCCGGCCGCCGAAGCTGGCGTGTTGTTCGATGCGTTCCATGTCTGTCTTTCCAGGAGAGGTTCAGGAGGATGCGGCGGCGCCCTGCATGGCCGAGGAGTCGAGCACCTCGCGCCCGCGGGCGGCGGGGACCGCGCGGGCCAGCGCCGCTGCCACGTCGGCCGCCGCAATGGCGCGCAGGCGGCGCGGGACGATCGGCCGCAGCACCGCCTCCATGCGGGCCCACAGCAGCTCGCCGCGGCGCACCGGCTGTCCCAGCGCGTGGCGGTCGCCGTGCAGCATCGACGGCCGGGCGATCACCAGGGCCTCGAAGGGCAGGGCCGCCAGCGCTTCTTCCAGTTCGCCCTTGACGCGGCTGTAGAACACCGACGACCGCGCGCTGGCGCCCAGTGCGCTCACCAGGCCGGCCCGGCGCGCGCCGGCCGCCAGGGCGGCCTGCGCGACGGCGAGGTTGGCGTCGAAATCGACCGCACGGAAGGCCGCCTGGCTGCCCGCGGTCTTGATCGTGGTGCCCAGCGCCAGGTAGACCTCGTCGAGCGGCGGCAAGGCCGGCAGCGCGGCGACATCGACCACGTGACAGCGCAGCCTGGGATGGGCCAGCGGCAGAGGGCGCCGCACGAGCGCGTGCACTTCGGCCACGGCCGGATCGGCGCACAGCCGCTCGATCAGGCAGCGGCCCACCAGTCCGCTGGCGCCGGCCACGGCGGCGACGCGGCCGGCGGCGGGGGCTGCCAAGGCGTCGGCCATGGCGGTCTCAGTAGTGCACCACCGAGCGGATCGACTTGCCCTCGTGCATCAGGTCGAAGGCCTCGTTGATGCCGGTGAGCGGCATGGTGTGCGTGACGAAGGGCGCGAGCTGGATGCGGCCGGCCATCGCGTCCTCCACCATGCCGGGCAGTTGCGAGCGGCCCTTGACGCCGCCGAAGGCCGTGCCCAGCCAGCGCCGGCCGGTGACGAGCTGGAAGGGGCGGGTGGAGATCTCCTGCCCCGCGCCGGCCACGCCGATGATGACCGACTGGCCCCAGCCGCGGTGCGCGCATTCGAGCGCGGCGCGCATCACGTTGACGTTGCCGATGCACTCGAAGCTGTGGTCCACGCCCCAGCCCGTCATCTCCACGATCACCTGCTGGATCGGCTTGTCGTGGTCCTTGGGGTTCACGCAGTCGGTGGCGCCGAAGGTCTTCGCCAGCTCGAACTTGCCCGGGTTGGTGTCGATGGCGATGATGCGCCCGGCCTTCGCCAGCCTGGCGCCCTGGATCACCGCCAGGCCGATGCCGCCCAGGCCGAACACGGCGACCGAGTCGCCTTCCTGCACCTTGGCCGTGTTCTTCACCGCGCCCAGGCCGGTGGTCACGCCGCAGCCCAGCAGGCACACCTGCTCGGGGTTGGCGTCGGGGCTGACCTTCGCCAGCGACACCTCGGCCACCACGGTGTACTCGCTGAAGGTGGAGCAGCCCATGTAGTGGTAGACCGGCTGGCCGTCGTAGCTGAAGCGGCTGGTGCCGTCGGGCATCACGCCCTTGCCCTGGGTGGCGCGCACCGCCACGCACAGGTTGGTCTTGCCGCTCTTGCAGAACAGGCACTCGCCGCATTCGGCGGTGTACAGCGGGATCACGTGGTCGCCCGGCTTGACGCTGGTGACGCCTTCGCCCACCTCGACCACGATGCCGGCGCCCTCGTGGCCCAGCACGGCGGGAAACAGGCCCTCCGGGTCGTCGCCGGAGAGCGTGAAGGCGTCGGTGTGGCACACGCCGGTGTGGGTGATCTTCACCAGCACCTCGCCCTTCTTCGGCGGGGCGACGTCGATCTCGACGACCTGCAGGGGCTTGCCGGCTTCGAAGGCAACGGCGGCGCGGGATTTCATGGGCGGTCTCCAGTGGACAGGAAGGAAAAAGGGGATGGAAGCGGGCGCGCCTACCGCAGATAGGTGCGCACGAGCTGGGTCATGTCCTGCACCCGCTGCGCATGGCGCGGGTCCTTGTCCGCGTGCTGGCCGAACTCCTCGCGGATGTGCGACTCCAGCACCTCGGACATCAGGGCGTTGACGGCCCCGCGGATCGCGGCGAGCTGCTGCAGCACCGGGCCGCAGTCGGCGCCGGCCTCGAGGGCGCGCTCCAGCGCCTCGGTCTGGCCGCGGATGCGGCGCACGCGCAGCAGCGCTTTCTTCTTCTCGTCGGGCGAGTGGGGCATGCCGCCAGTGTATACCCCGGGGGAGTATTGGCAAGCCCCTGTGCGCAGACCGCGCAGGCACGTTCTAAGATGCCCGGCCAGACCCACCGCAAGCCATTGCCGCCATGAAGAAGATCCTCGTCCTCAACGGTCCCAACCTCAACCTGCTGGGCACGCGCGAACCGGCGCAGTACGGCCACGAGACGCTGGCCGACGTCGAGCGCCTGTGCCGGGAGGCCGGCGACCGGCTCGGCGTGGTCGTCGAATGCCGCCAGTCGAACTGGGAAGGCCAGCTCATCGACTGGATCCACGAGGCCGGCCGTGAGGTGGCGGCTGGCGCGATGCTGGGCGTGGTGATGAACCCGGGCGCCTACACCCACACTTCCATCGCGCTGCACGACGCCATCAAGGGCGCGAGCGTGCCGCTGATCGAGCTGCACATCTCCAACGTGCACGCGCGCGAGGCGTTCCGCCACCATTCCTACATCTCGCCGGCGGCGCGCGGGATCATCGTGGGCCTGGGCGTCAAGGGCTATCCGCTGGCGATCGAGGCGCTGGTGCGCGTCAGCGAAGGCTGAGCCATGAAGATCACCCGCGTCGAGGCCTTCATCCTGCATGTGCCCGTCACGGGCAGCCACATCGCCGACAGCACGCACGCGATCACGCACTGGGGCGTGGTCGGCGCGCGCATCGACACCGAGGAAGGCGTGTCGGGCCACGGCTTCACCGGCACGCACGCGCACCTGCCGAGCGACCAGCTCATCGCCCGCTGCATCGAGACCTGCCACGCCCTGCTGCTGCAGGGCGAGGACGCCGGCGACGTGCGCCGCCTGTGGCTGAAGCTGGCGCGCAACCCGGCGCTGCAGTGGATCGGCCGCGCGGGCATCACCACGCTCTCGCTTGCGGCCCTCGACGTGGCCCTGTGGGACCTGAAGGCCAAGGCGGCCGGCGTGCCGCTGTGGAAGCTGCTCGGCGGCCAGGTGCGCGACAAGGTCCGCGCCTACAACACCGACATCGGCTGGCTGAGCATCGACGACGAGGCACTGGTGGCCGGCGCGCGCCGCGCGGTGGAGCAGGGCTTCACCGGCATCAAGATCAAGGTGGGCTCCACCGTGGAGCGCGACCTGCGCCGCCTGGCCGCCGTGCGCGAGGCCGTCGGCCCCGAGGTGACGCTGGCCGTCGACGGCAACGGCAAGTGGGACCTGGCGAGCTGCCTGCGCTTCTGCCGCGGTGCCGAGCCCTTCGACGTGTTCTGGTTCGAGGAGCCGCTGTGGCACGACGACGTGAAGGGCCACGCGCAACTGGCGCGCGCCACCCGCATCCCGGTCGCGCTGGGCGAACAGCTCTACACAGCCGACGCCTTCGGCGAGTTCTTCGCCCAGCAGGCGATCCACTGGGTGCAGCCGGACAGCACGCGCATGGGCGGCCTGAGCGAGGTGCTGCAGGTGTGCGAGGCGGCCCACGCCTTCCGCCTGCCGGTGGCGCCGCACGCCGGCGAAATGAGCCAGGTGCACGTGCACCTGAGCTATGCCCATCCGGCCTGCGAGGTGCTGGAGTACATCCCGTGGATCAAGGACTGCTTCACCGACCCCGCCGAGGTGGTGGACGGGCACTTCCGGCTGCCCGCCGAGCCCGGCGCCGGCACCACGCCCACGCCGCAGGCCTGGGCGCGCTACCGCCAGGCCACGGCCTGAACGGCTTCGCAATCGCAAGGCGGCTTCAGGTGCGCTTGGGGCTCACCGACTTGCGGTAGCCGATGTGGCCCGCGCCGTCCACGCTTTCGAGGTGGACGTCGAAGCCCCACAGCCGCGCCACGTGCTTGAGCACCTCGGGCGTGTCCTCGTGCAGCGGCCGGTTATGCCGCTGCGTGTGGCGCAGGGTGAGGGAGCGGTCGCCGCGCAGGTCCACGTTCCAGACCTGGATGTCGGGCTCGCGGTTGCCGATGTCGTACTGGCGCGAGAGCGATTCGCGCAGCGAGCGGTAGCCGGCCTCGTCGTGGATGGCGCTGACCTCCAGCTCGGGCTCCTCCTCGTCGTCGCGGATCGCGAAGAAGCGGAAGTCCCGCATCACCTTCGGGCTGAGGAACTGGCCAACGAAGCTCTCGTCCTTGAAGTTGCGCATCGCCCAGTCCAGCGTCTTGAGCCAGTCGCTGCCGGCGATGTCGGGGAACCAGACGCGGTCCTCCTCGGTCGGCTCCTCGCAGATGCGCTTGAGGTCGCTGTACATGGCGAAGCCCAGCGCGTAGGGGTTGATGCCGCTGTAGCCGCGGTGGCTGACCGGCGGCTGGTAGACCACGGCGGTGTGCGAGGACAGCCACTCCAGCATGAAGCCGTCGGCCAGCAGGCCCTGGTCGTACAGGCTGTTGAGCAGGCTGTAGTGCCAGAAGGTGGCCCAGCCCTCGTTCATCACCTGCGTCTGGCGCTGCGGGTAGAAGTACTGCGCGATCTTGCGCACGATGCGCACCACCTCGCGCTGCCAGGGCTCCAGCAGGGCGGCATTCTTCTCGATGAAGTACAGCAGGTTCTCCTGCGGTTCGTCGGGGAAGCGGCGCGCGGCCGCCGGCTCCGCGGCGTCGGCGCTGGGCTTGGGCACGGTGCGCCACAGGTCGTTGATCTGCCGCTGCATGTGGTGCTCGCGCTCCTCGCGGCGCGCGATCTCCTGCGCCAGCGAGCGCTTCTGCGGCCGGCGGTAGCGGTCCACGCCGTAGTTCATCAGCGCGTGGCAGGAGTCCAGCAGGTCTTCCACCGCGTCCAGGCCGTGACGCTCCTCGCACTCGGCGATGTAGTTCTTCGCGTAGACCAGGTAGTCAATGATCGACGACGCGTCGGTCCACATGCGGAACAGGTAGTTGCCCTTGAAGAAGCTGTTGTGGCCGTAGGCCGCGTGGGCGATCACCAGGGCCTGCATGGCCATGGTGTTCTCCTCCATCAGGTAGGCGATGCAGGGGTCGGAGTTGATGACGATCTCGTAGGCCAGGCCCATGAAGCCGCGGCGGTAGTTCTTCTCGGTGGCGATGAACTGCTTGCCGTAGGACCAGTGGCGGTAGATGACGGGCATACCGACGCTGGCGTAGGCATCCATCATCTGCTCCGCGGTGATGATCTCCAACTGGTTGGGGTAGGTGTCCAGGCCGAAAGCCTTGGCGGTGCGGGCGATCTCGCCGTGGTAGCGCTCGATCAGCTCGAAGGTCCAGTCCGAGGGGCTGGGCAGCGGCTCGGCGGCGCGCTCGAAGCGGGGCGCGGAGGAGGGTGTCTTCATGCCGGCGCGCCCTCCTTCCTGAACAGCTCGCGGAACACCGGGTAGATGTCCTGTGCGCTGGAGACCTTGCGCATGGCGAAGTTGGGGTGCGCGTCCTCGAGCTGCGTGTATTCCTGCCACAGGTTCTGCTCGGCCTCGGCCACCTGCACGTAGGCGTAGTAGCGCACCAGCGGCAGCAGCGCCTCGTCCAGCAGCTCGCGGCAGCGGCCGCTGTCCTGGTGCCAGTTGTCGCCGTCGCTGGCCTGGGCGCCGTAGATATTCCACTCGTTGCTGGGGTAGCGTGCGCGGACGATGTCGCGCATCAGCAGCAGCGCGCTGGAGACCACGGTGCCGCCGGTCTCGGTGGCGTGGAAGAACTCGTCCTCGGTCACTTCCTGCGCCTGCGTGTGGTGGCGGATGAACACCAGATCGATCTTCTCGTAGTGCCGCGTGAGGAACAGGTACAGCAGCATGAAGAAGCGCTTGGACATGTCCTTGCGCGCCTCGTCCATCGAACCCGAGACGTCCATCAGGCAGAACATCACCGCCTTGGCGCTGGGCACCGGCGTGCGCACCCGGCTGCGGTAGCGCAGGTCGATCGGATCGATGTAGGGCACATGCTTCGCCCGCTTGCGCAGCTCTTCGATGGCCAGCTCGGTCTCGTGGATCTCCTTGCGCAGCAGCGCCGTGGCGGCATCGGGATGCGCCTGCAGCCGGGCCAGGTGCTCGGCCAGGCGGCGCAGCTCCTTGCGGTCTTCGCCGCCCAGGGCGATGCGCCGCGCCAGCGCGCCGCGCATGGAGCGCACCACGTGCAGGTTGTTGGGCGTGCCCTCGCTGGTGAAGCCGGCGCGGTGGCTCTTCCACTCCGGCACCTCGGCCAGTTGCGTGCGCACCAGGTGGGGCAGGGCGAGGTCCTCGAAGAAGACCTGCATGAACTCCTCGCGCGTGAGGCGGAAGACGAAGTCGTCCTCGCCCTCGCCGCTGTCGCTCGCCTCGCCGCTGCCCGTGCCGCCGCCGGCCTGGCCTCGCGGCCGCTCGATGCGGTCGCCCTTGACGAACTCCTGGTTGCCCGGATGCACGTACTCGCGGCTGCCGCCCGGCGCATGGCCGAAGGTGGGCTCGGACACGTCGTGCCGGGGCAGCGAGACGTCCTCGCCCTGTTCCAGGTCGCGGATGCCGCGCCCGCTCACCGCCTTGCGCACGGCCTCGCGGATCTGTGCGCGGTAGCGGCGCAGGAAGCGCTCCCGGTTGCCGACCGACTTGTTCTTGCCCGACAGCCGGCGGTCGATGATCTGCTGCAGCGGGGCCATGGCGGTTACTCCCTGGAATGCCTGCCGGAGCTCACGAGCTCTTTCTCACGCGCAGGTACCACTCGCACAGCAGGCGCACCTGCTTGGGCGTGTAGCCCTTCTCGACCATGCGGGTGACGAAGTCCTCGTGCTTCTTCTGTTCGTCGGCGCTGCTCTTGGCGTTGAAGCTGATGACGGGCAGCAGTTCCTCGGTGTTGGAGAACATCTTCTTCTCGATCACCGAGCGCAGCTTCTCGTAGCTGGTCCACAGCGGGTTGCGTCCGTTGTTGCCGGCGCGGGCGCGCAGCACGAAGTTGACGATCTCGTTGCGGAAGTCCTTCGGGTTGGCGATGCCGGCGGGCTTCTCGATCTTCTCCAGCTCGGCGTTGAGCGCGGCGCGGTCGAAGACCTCGCCCGTGTCCACGTCGCGGTACTCCTGATCCTGGATCCAGTAGTCGGCGTAGGTGACGTAGCGGTCGAAGATGTTCTGGCCGTACTCGCTGTAGCTTTCGAGGTAGGCGGTCTGGATCTCCTTGCCGATGAACTCCGCGTAGCGCGGCGCCAGCAGTTCCTTGATGTAGCCGATGAACTTCTGTTCCGTCTCGGGCGGGAACTGCTCGCGCTCGATCTGCTGCTCCAGCACGTACATCAGGTGCACCGGGTTGGCCGCCACCTCCGTGCTGTCGAAGTTGAAGACCTTGGAGATGATCTTGAAGGCGAAGCGGGTGGACACGCCCGCCATGCCCTCGTCCACGCCCGCGTAGTCGCGGTACTCCTGGATCGACTTGGCCTTGGGGTCGGTGTCCTTCAGGCTTTCGCCGTCGTAGACCTGCATCTTGCTGAAGATGCTGGAGTTCTCGGGCTCCTTCAGCCGCGTGAGCACCGAGAACTGCGCCATCATCCGGAGCGTGCCCGGCGCGCAGGGCGCCTGCGCCAGCGAGGAGTTGCGCACCAGCTTGTCGTAGATGCGCACCTCTTCGGACACGCGCAGGCAGTAGGGCACCTTGACGATGTAGATGCGGTCGAGGAAGGCCTCGTTGTTCTTGTTGTTGCGGAAGGTCTTCCACTCGCTCTCGTTGCTGTGGGCCAGCACGATGCCGTCGAAGGGGATGGCGCCGAAGCCCTCGGTGCCCTTGAAGTTGCCCTCCTGCGTGGCCGTCAGCAGCGGGTGCAGCACCTTGATCGGCGCCTTGAACATCTCCACGAACTCCAGCAGGCCCTGGTTGGCCAGGCACAGGCCGCCGGAGTAGCTGTAGGCGTCCGGGTCGTCCTGGGCATAGGTCTCCAGCTTGCGGATGTCGACCTTGCCCACCAGCGAGGAGATGTCCTGGTTGTTCTCGTCGCCCGGCTCCGTCTTGGCCACCGCGATCTGCTTGAGCACCGACGGGTAGCGCTTGACCACCTTGAACTGGCGGATGTCGCCGCCGTACTCCTCCAGGCGCTTGACCGCCCAGGGCGAGAGGATGCGCTGCAGGTAGCGCCGCGGGATGCCGTATTCCTTCTCCAGGATCTCCCCGTCCTCGGCCGGGTCGAACAGGCCCAGCGGCGACTCGTTCACCGGCGAGCCCTCGATGGCATAGAAGGGCACGTGCTCCATCAACTGCTTGAGCCGCTCGGCGATGGAGCTCTTGCCGCCGCCCACCGGGCCCAGCAGGTAGAGGATCTGCTTCTTCTCCTCCAGGCCCTGGGCGGCGTGGCGGAAGTAGGAGACGACCTGCTCGATCGAGTCCTCCATGCCGTAGAACTCCCGGAAGGCCGGGTAGATCTTGATGACCTTGTTGGCGAAGATGCGCGAGAGCCGCGGGTCGTTGCGCGTATCGACCAGTTCGGGGTCGCCGATGGCCTGGAGCATCCGCTCGGCGGCCGTCGCGTAGGCGGTCGCGTCGCGCTTGCAGATGTCCAGGTACTCCTGCAGCGACAGGACCTCTTCACGCGTGCGCTCGTAGCGGGCGGTGAAGTTGCTGATCACATCCATGGTTCACACCTCCAACGAGTCAACAAGGCTGCGCGCCGGGCGTCCGGGCGGCAGGCTGCATCGTGCGAGGCGTTTCGATGATGACAGCTTGCGTACCCCGAAAAAACTCCCAATGGCAGACCGACGAGTCCAGCATAGAACAAACTGCGCCTTGAGGAAATTCCTGTCGTGCTGCATCGATTTTTAGGAAATTCGATCATGCAAAAAAGTTCCGTGACGGCGCGTTTTTTCGTCAGCAAAAGCCGTGCCCATCGTGGCAGGGCCCGCACCAGGGCGGCGTTTGCGGGGATGCGAATTTGTAAGTCGGACTGGACCGCATTCGCACCGCGGTTTCCCCTCTGACGGCAGGCGTTGCCCGGGAGCCACGGCGTCCGCGCCGGAGCGCCGGAAAAGGTGGACGCGGTGTGGATGGCTCTTGGCTAAATTACCCGGCTGAAAGACCTATATCAACCTGCCGGAAAGGAATAACGCGCGCCGGCCAATTACCGTTGTCGGGGAGAACGCGGGACCCGGTCGATCGCATTGAATTGTTCGGCTGAATTCAATCCGGAGATAATTCAGAATGTTTCAATGGAATAATCCGGGCGAATTCCGCAGCCGCCGGAATGTGGGGCAGCCGCGCTATGGATTTCATAGCAGCCCACCGGCCGAAGCAAGAAAAAAGCGCATGCGGCGCGAGGCCGTCATGCGCTTCGTGGCGGCGCGCCGCGCGTCGCTCAGTTGAAGAACTCCTTGGCCCGGTCGAACCAGCCCTTCTCGTTGGGGCTGTGCTTGGTGCCGCCCTTCCTGAGCGAATCGTCCAGCTCCTTGAGCAGCTTGCGCTGGTGCTCGGTGAGCTTGACGGGCGTTTCGATGCGCACGTGGCAGTACAGGTCGCCGGGGTAGCTGGAGCGCACACCCTTGATGCCCTTGCCGCGCAGGCGGAACTGCTTGCCGCTCTGCGTGCCGTCCGGGATGTCGATGGCCGCCATGCCCGTGAGCGTGGGCACCTTGATCTCGCCGCCCAGCGCCGCGGTGGTGATGCTCACCGGCACCACGCAGTGCAGGTCGTCGCCGTCGCGCTCGAAGACCTCGTGCTTCTTCACGCGGATCTCGATGTACAGGTCGCCCGGCGGCCCGCCGTTGGTGCCCGGCTCGCCGTTGCCGGTGCTGCGGATGCGCATGCCGTCGTCGATGCCGGCGGGGATCTTCACCTCCAGCGTCTTGTTGTTCTTGATCTTGCCCTGGCCGTGGCAGGTGGGGCAGGGCTCGGGGATGATCTTGCCGGTGCCACGGCACTGCGGGCAGGTCTGCTGCACGCTGAAGAAGCCCTGGCGCATCTGCACCGCGCCGGCGCCGTGGCAGGTGGTGCAGGTGATGGGCTTGGTGCCCGGCTTGGCGCCGCTGCCGTGGCAGGTGCCGCAGTCGTCCCAGCTCGGGATGCGGATCTGCGCCTCCTTGCCCTCGGCCGCTTCCTCCAGCGTGATCTCCATCGCGTAGCTCAGGTCGCTGCCGCGGAACACCTGCCGGCCGCCGCCGCGCCGGCTGCCGCCGCCGCCGAACACGTCGCCGAAGATGTCGCCGAAGGCCTCGGCGAAGCCGCCGAAGCCGTCGGCACCGCCCATGCCGCCGCGCATGTTCGGATCCACGCCGGCATGGCCGAACTGGTCGTAGGCCGCGCGCTTCTGTCCGTCGGACAGCATCTCGTAGGCTTCCTTGGCCTCCTTGAACTTCGCCTCGGCGCCGGCAGCGGCATCCCCCTGGTTGCGGTCGGGGTGGTACTTCATCGCCAGCTTGCGATAGGCCTTCTTGATCTCGTCATCGCTGGCGTTCTTGGGAACGCCGAGGACTTCGTAGTAGTCGCGTTTGGTTGCCATGGGGTCTTCGTCTGCAACGGGCTGGTGGAAAAGCAAAAAGGCCGGGGCCCCGTTGCGGGAGCCCCAGCCTCGTCAAAGCCGCCTGGTCAGCCCTTCTTCACTTCCTTGACCTCGGCGTCGACGACGTTGTCGTCGCCTCCCGCCGCGCCCTGGCCCTGCTGGCCCTGCGGCTGCTCGCCGCCGGCCGCGGCGCCCGCTGCGGCGGCGGCCGCCTGGGCATCGGCGTACATCTTCTCGCCCAGCTTCTGGCTGGCGGCCATCAGCGCCTCGGTCTTCGACTCGATCGCGGCCTTGTCCTCGCCCTTGAGCGCCTCTTCCAGTTCCTTGGAAGCGGTCTCGATCTCGCTCTTTTCGGCCGGGGTGAGCTTGTCGCCGTGCTCGCCCAGCGACTTCTTGACGCTGTGCACCATGGCCTCGCCCTGGTTGCGCGCCTGCGCCAGCTCGACCTTCTTCTTGTCCTCGGCGGCGTTCAGCTCGGCGTCCTTCACCATCTTCTGGATCTCCTCCTCGGAGATGCCCGAGTTGGCCTTGATGGTGATCTTGTTCTCCTTGCCGGTGGCCTTGTCCTTGGCGCCCACGTGCAGGATGCCGTTGGCGTCGATGTCGAAGCTCACCTCGATCTGCGGCGTGCCGCGCGGCGCCGGCGGGATGCCCTCCAGGTTGAACTCGCCCAGCAGCTTGTTGCCCGAGGCCACTTCGCGCTCGCCCTGGAAGACCTTGATGGTCACGGCCGGCTGGTTGTCGTCGGCGGTGGAGAAGGTCTGCGCGAACTTGGTCGGGATGGTCGTGTTCTTGGCGATCATCTTGGTCATCACGCCGCCCATGGTCTCGATGCCCAGCGACAGCGGGGTCACGTCCAGCAGCAGCACGTCCTTGCGG
>NZ_JBIQNC010000020.1:9175-39060 GCF_044462705.1 Xenophilus sp. | reverse complement strand
CATCAGCATCTCGCCGATGGCGATGTTGACCACCCGCGTGGCCTTGTAGACCAGCACGAAGGCCAGCGCCGCCAGCGCATACAGGCCCCCGCCGGCCAGGCCGGTGAGGGCGATCTCGAACAGGTAGGCCCAGTCCATGCGCGATGCCCCGCTCAGGCCGGCTGCGCCAGCGGCTGCGCGCGCAGGCGCCGCCGCAGTTCGCCCACGTCGCCGCCGCCCAGGTAGGCGCGGTTGACTTCCGGATCGGCCTGCACCGCGGCCGGCGCGCCCTGCGCGATCACCTGGCCGAAGTTGAGCACCACGACGTGGTCCGACAGGTCCATCACCATGCCCATGTCGTGCTCCACCATCAGCACGGTGATGCCCCACTCGCGCCGCGCGTCGAGGATGAAGCGGGCCATGTCCTCCGTCTCCTCGCGGTTCATGCCTGCCACGGGCTCGTCCAGCATCAGCACCTTCGGCTGCATCGCCAGGGCGCGTGCCATCTCCACCCGCTTGCGCAGGCCGTAGGGCAGGGCGGCCACCGGCGCATGGCGGATGTGGTCGATCTCCAGGAAGTCGATGATCCGCTCTTCCACCTCGCGGCGCAGTTCGGCCTCCTCGCGGCGGGCGCGGCCCAGGTAGAAGAGGGCGTCGAACACGTTGCTCTTCAGGTGCGCGTGGCGGCCGAGCTTGATGTTGTCCAGCACCGTCATGCCGCGGAAGAGTGCGATGTTCTGGAAGCTGCGTGCCAGGCCCAGCGCGGCGCGTTTGGGCGCCGGCAGGTGCGTGATGTCGCGGCCCTCGAACAGCACCCGCCCCGCGGTCGGCCGGTAGAAGCCCGAGACGGTGTTGAACAGCGAGGTCTTGCCCGCGCCGTTGGGCCCGATGACGGCGGTGATGCTGCCCGGCGCCACGTCGAAGCCCACGCCCGACAGCGCCTTCACGCCGCCGAAGGCCAGCGTCAGCGCATCCAGGCGCAGCACCGGCTCGGCAGCGTTGGCTGGGGCGTCAGCGGCGTCGTGCAAAGGCGTCTCCGTCGGGCGTGCTCTGGCGGCACTGGGGTTTGCTCGGAGGCGGGTCGGGCTGCGAAGCGAGGCTACTCGTCCGTAGAATGCCTACCCACCGGTAACCTGCGCGATCTTCCGGACGGCGGTGCGCAGGGGCATCGGGACTTTCCCCCAAACCGCCCGTTCCCACGCTGCACGCATGGCCACCCGCACGCGCCGCCCGCCCGCCGCCGCCTCGCCCTGGACGAAGCCGGACCAGCGCGGCCGGCAGCGCGAGCTGAAACGCCAGGCGGTGCTGCAGACGGCGGCGCGGCTGTTCAACGAGCGGGGCTTCCACGCCACCTCGCTGGACGACATCGCCCGCCAGCTGCACGTCACCAAGCCCACGCTCTACTACTACGTCAAGAGCAAGGACGACATCCTGCTCGAATGCGTGCGCGCCGCGCTGGGCATGATGAAGGAGGGCATCGACGCCGTGCGCGAGAGTGGCGGCCGTGCGCTGGACCAGCTCGTGGCCTGCATGCGCATCTACGTCGACATCGTGATGCAGGACTTCGGCATGTGCGTGATCCGCAACGGCGAAGACCCGCTGCCGCCGCCCCTGAAGAAGGAGCTGCGGCGCCTGAAGGCCGGCATCGACCACGAGTTCCGCCGCCTGATCGCCGCCGGCGTGGAGGAGGGCAGCCTGGCGCCGTGCGACCCGAAGATGGCCGCCTTCATGATCGGCGGCGCGCTGAGCTGGGTCGGCCGCTGGTACCGTCCCGACGGCGAACTCGACCCGCAGCAGATCGCCGAGCAGGCCGTGGCGCTGCTGCTGGGCGGCGTGCTGGCCCCCGCGCAGCGGCGCGCGGCGGCGCGCCAGCGCAAGAAGACCCAGGAGATTCCCGCATGAATCCGGATTCCGCCATCCCCTCGCTCATCGTCGGCCGCGAAGGCGCGGTCGCCACGATCGCGTTCAACCGCCCGCAGGCGCTCAACGCCATCGACGTGCCGATGGCGCAGGGCTTCCTGGCCGCGGTGAAGGCCATCGCCGCCGACCCCGGCGTGCGCGCCGTGCTGATGCGCGGCGAAGGCAAGGGCTTCATGGCCGGCGGCGACCTGGCGCTGCTGGGCGCCGACCCGCAGGGCGGCGCGGCCGCGCTGATCGGCCCGCTGCACGAGGCGCTGGTGGTGCTGGCCAGCATCGACGCGCCGGTGGTGGCGCAGGTGCATGGCGTGGCGGCGGGCGCGGGCCTGTCGCTGATGCTGCAGGCCGACTTCGTGCTGGCGGCCGAGGGCACGCGCTTCAACCTGGCCTACGTGAACATCGGCACGAGCTGCGACGTCGGCGCCTCGTGGGCGCTGCCGCGCCGGGTCGGCCTGCGCCACGCGCTGGAGATCGCGCTGCTGGGCGACACGCTGGAGGCCGCCGACGCCGAGCAGATGGGCCTGGTCAACCGCGTGCTGCCCGCAGATACGCTGCCCGCCGAGGCGATGGAGCTGGCGCAGCGGCTGGCCGCCGGGCCCACGGTGGCGCTGGGGCAGCTGCGCCGTCTCATCCGCGGCAGCCTGGGGCGCGAGCTTGCGGCACAGTTGGACGCCGAGGCCGCCGCTTTCCAGATCTGCGCCGCGAGCGCAGACTTCCGCCTTGGCGTCGACGCCTTCTTTGCCAAGACAAAGCCCGACTTCACCGGCCGCTGAGCCCCGTTTTCTTCTTTTTCCACTTCGAGGACTGCACCATGACCCAACGCGACATCTTCGTCGTCGGCACCGCCCGCACCGCCATCGGCACCTTCGGCGGCTCGCTCAAGGACGTGCCCAACACCCAGCTGGCCACCACCGCCGTCAAGGCCGCCCTCACGCGCAGCGGCGTGGCGCCCGATGCGGTCGGCCACGTGGTGATGGGCAACGTGATCCCCACCGACACCAAGGACGCGTACCTCAGCCGCGTGGCCGCCATCGACGCCGGTTGCCCGATCGAGACGCCGGCCTTCAACGTCAACCGCCTGTGCGGCTCGGGCCTGCAGGCCATCGTGTCGGCGGCGCAGGCCATTGCGCTCGGCGACTGCGACATCGCCGTCGGCGGCGGCTCCGAGTCGATGAGCCGCGGGCCGTATTTCGATACCTCGGCCCGCTACGGCGCCCGCATGGGCGACGCCGTGCTGGTGGACTACATGCTGGGCATCCTGCACGACCCGTGGCAGAAGATCCACATGGGCATCACCGCCGAGAACGTGGCCGAGCGCCACGGCATCACGCGCGAGGAGCAGGACGCGCTGGCCGCGCTGAGCCACCAGCGCGCCGCGGCGGCCATCGCCGCCGGCCGCTTCAAGGAGCAGATCGTCCCGGTCGAGATCAAGACGCGCAAGGGCGTGGTGGTGTTCGACACCGACGAGCACGTCAAGGCGAGCACGACCGTCGAGGTGCTGGCGGGCATGAAGCCGGCCTTCAAGAAGGAGGGCGGCACGGTGACGGCCGGCAACGCCTCGGGCATCAACGACGGCGCGGGCGCGGTGGTGCTGGCCGAGGGCGGGCGCGTCAAGGCGCTGGGCCTGAAGCCGCTGGCGCGGCTGGTGGGCTACGCGCACGCCGGCGTGGAGCCGGCCTACATGGGCATCGGCCCGGTGCCGGCCACGCGCAAGGTGCTGGAGCGCACCGGCCTGAAGATCGGCGACCTGGACGTGATCGAGGCCAACGAGGCCTTCGCCGCGCAGGCCTGCGCCGTGGCCAAGGAGCTGGACTTCGACCCCGCCAAGGTCAACCCCAACGGCTCGGGCATCTCGCTGGGCCACCCGGTGGGCGCCACGGGCGCGATCATCACCGCCAAGGCGATCGCCGAGCTGCACCGCGTGCAGGGCCGCTATGCGCTGGTGACGATGTGCATCGGCGGCGGGCAGGGCATCGCCGCCATCTTCGAGCGGGTCTGACGCGCATGGCCTCGCGCCCGTTGCAGGTCGACGAGCGCGAGGTCGTGTTCACGGCGATCCGCGCCCAAGGCGCGGGCGGCCAGAACGTCAACAAGGTGTCGAGCGCGGTGCACCTGCGCTTCGACGTCGGCGCCAGCTCGCTGCCCGACGAGGTGAAGGCGCGGCTGCTGGCGCTGCACGACGCCCGGCTCACGCAGGACGGCGTGATCGTCATCAAGGCGCAGCAGCACCGTACGCAGGAGCTGAACCGCGCCGACGCGCTGGCGCGGCTGCAGGCGCTGGTCGACCGCGTGGCCGCGCCGCCGCGCGTGCGCCGCGCCACGCGGCCGACGCGGGCCTCGGTGCGGCGGCGGCTCGAAGGCAAGAGCCAGCGCGCCGAGGTCAAGCGCCTGCGCGGCGCGGTGCGCGACTAGGCGGTCACGCCGCCTGCACCTCGATGCGGCGCGGCCGCGCGTGCTCGGCCTTCGGGATGCGCAACTGCAGCACGCCCTGGTTCAGGTTGGCCTCGATGCGCTGCGTGTCCAGTTCCTTGCTCAGCGTGAAGACGCGGCGGTAGCGGTTGACGCCCACCTCGGCGTGCGAGGCCTGCATGCCTTCCGGCAGCTGCAGCGTGACCTCGCCCTCGATGGCGAGCTGGTCGCCGTCCACCTGCAGGTTCAGGCCCTCGCGGGTCACGCCCGGCAGGTCGGCCCACAGGGTGATGGCGCCGGCGTCCTCCACCACGTCCACGGGCGGCAGCAGCGCGGGCTGCGCCTCGCGGCCGGCGGCGTCGCGGGTGGCCGGGGTGTTCGGGGTGGTGTCGGGGGTGTTCATCGTCGGTCCTCCTTCATTGCACGGTGATGCGGCGCGGCTGCGCCGAGGCGCGGCGCTGCACGCTGACGCGCAGCACGCCGTCGCGGTAGCCGGCCGTGACGGCATCGGGGTCGGCGTCGTCGGGCAAGCTCACGGTGCGGCGGAACTCGCCGGCGAAGCGCTCGTTGATGTGGACGACCGGCCGCTCCTTTGCCTCGCCGCCGTTGGCGGCGGGCAGGGACGAGGCCCGGCGGCCCGACAGGCTGAGCACGCCGCGGTCGATCTGCACGTCGATCGAGGCCGGGTCCAGCCCCGGCGCGAAGGCGTACAGCTCGATGGACTGCGGCGTGGCGCCCACGTTCAGCGCCGGGAAGCCGCCGCGGCCGATGCCGCGGATGGTGGGGGACAGGTCGAACGCCTGCTGCACGTCGCGCTGCAGGCGATCCAGCTCGGCGAACAGGTCGCGCGGAAACAGGGATCGGTACATGGCGAAAACCTCCTTGCAAGATGCGTTGCAGGAAGCCGCCGGAAGCGGTGCCGCAGGCGACTTCCTGCTGGCGCACATAGGGTGTCCGCGCCCCCTTTCAAGAGGGGGGCGGAGGCCGCGCGGGAGGTCAGGCGACGGCGGGCGGCCGCGGCGCCTGCAGCGCCGCCAGCGCTTCGGCGTCCGTGCGGTAGGTGAACAGCATCGGCCCCGGCGCGAGCAGCCCGGCGCGCTCCAGCACCTGCAGGGCCGGCAGTTTCAGGCCGCTCAGGTGCAGGCGCACGCCCTTGCTCTCCAGCAGGCGGCGGATGCTGCCGAACACCTCGGCGCCGGTCAGGTCCACGCGGTTGATGGGGTGGGCGAAGAGGCACACGTCCTTGAGCCCGGGCCGCTCGGCCAGCACGGTGCTGATGGCGCGCTCCAGCGTGCTGGCGGTGGCGAAGTCGAGTTCGGCGTCCATGCGCAGCGCGTAGAGGTCCGGCGCCAGCGGCGGGAGCTGCCACAGGTGGCGGTCGCGCAGGCTGCCGTCGGGGTGCAGGCCCACCTCGATGATGCGCGGGTGCAGGTGGCGGTACATGTAGTGCGCCAGCGCCGCCAGCAGCCCGCCCAGCACGCCCCAGTAGATGGAAGGCGAGGTGGCGATGGTCAGCACGAAGGTGCCGAAGGCGATGGCCGCCTCGATGCGCGAGATGCGCCACAGCGCGACGAAGGCCGACGGCTTGAGCAGCCCGATGGTGGCCGACGCCACGATGGCCGCCAGCACCGCCTGCGGCACGTTGTACAGCAGGGGCATCGCCCACAGCAGCGCGGCCGCCACCACCACCACGTTGAACAGGGTGGCCCACTGCGTCTGCGCGCCCGCGTACAACGTGATGGCCGAGCGCGAGAAGGACGAACTCGTCGGAAAGGAGCCCGAGAAGCCGGAGGCGATCTTGGCCAGGCCTTGGCCGATCAGGTCCTGGTTCTCGTTCCACAGCGTGCCGGCGCGGGCGTTGTCCACCTTGGCGCTGGAGGCCGTCTCCAGGAAGCTCACCAGCGTGACCAGGAAGGCCGGCAGGATCAGCGCGCCCAGTTCGTGCCAGCTCAGGAGGCCGGGCAGGTAGAAGGAGGGCAGGCCGGAAGGCAGCGCGCCCACCACCGCCCCGCCGCCGAGCGCGTAGCCGATCAGCCAGCTGACGAAGGCGCTGAGCGCCACCAGCGCCATGGTGGTCGGAAAGCGCGGCGTGAAGCGCTTGCCCAGCCAGAGCATCGCCATGCCGCCCAGGCCGAAGCCGATGGCGATGAAGTCCGGCGGCGGCCCCTGCAGCGCCTGCCAGAAGCTGCGGCCGGTGAAGCCCAGCAGGGCCGGCAGTTGCGACAGCGTGATGAGCACCGCGGCCCCTTGGGTGAAGCCCATCAGCACCGGCGAGTTGACCAGCCGCAGCAGCCAGCCGAAGCGCGCCGCGCCCAGCACCACCTGCATCAGCCCCGACAGCAGCGCCAGCCACACGGCCAGCGACACCCATTCGCGGCTGCCCGGCACCGCCAGCGGCGCCAGCGCGGCGCCGATCAGGATGCTCGACAGGGCGGTCGGCCCCACCGACAGGCGGGCCGAGGAACTGAACAGCACCGCCACCAGCGCCGGCCACAGCGCCGCGTAGATGCCGGTGGCCAGCGGCATGCCGGCCAGCGAGGCATAGGCCACGCCCTGCGGAATGACCATCAGCGCGACGGTGATGCCGGCCAGCGCTTCGTTGATGAGCAGCGGACGGTTGGGCCGGGGCCAGGCGAGGAAGGGCAGCCAGTGCGCGAGGC
This sequence comes from Xenophilus sp., assembly GCF_044462705.1. NCBI lineage: Bacteria > Pseudomonadati > Pseudomonadota > Betaproteobacteria > Burkholderiales > Comamonadaceae > Xenophilus > Xenophilus sp. The sequence goes on along the minus strand of NZ_JBIQNC010000020.1, from coordinate 32,095 downwards.
GTTCGCGGCGGCTGGCTGGTGTGGCAGGAGCTGGATTCATGGCTGGGTGCGCCCGGCGGGCGGGCGCGGCGGACGCTTGTTGTGATGGGCCTCGGGGCGCCCGCCATTGTCCGGGATGCCGGGGTCGGCCTCCCGGCGGGGGGTCAGAGCAGCGACGTCGCGTTCTTCAGCACGTAGTCGCAGGCCTTCTCCTTGAGCTTGGAGGAGAGGTTCTTCATATTGAGCGACTTGCCGTTCTCGCCCTGCAGCAGCCCCTTGGCGCCGTTGGCGAAGCCGGTCTGCTGCGGCTTCTGGCCGGTGACCATGCCCAACAGCCTGTCCTTGACCGAGTTGGCGCTGGCGGCGCTGAGGTAGTTGTTCTTGACGCAGTACTGGATCACGCCGGCCGCGTTGCCCAGCGTGCTGCTGCCCATGGCCGGCATCGACAGGCCGAGGCCGCCGGCCAGCGCGGCCGCGCCGCCGCCGGAGGCGGAACCGGTATCGGCCTGGCCGGAACTGCCCAGTTGTTCCTTCATCGCGTCGAGGTACTTGTTGGCGTGGGCGGCGCCGCCCGCGGCGAGCAGGGCCGCGCACAGCGCGGCGGCGGGGAGGGAACGATGCATGGCGGATCTCCTTGAAGGTACGGCGATGCCCGGACGATAGCCGCTGGCGCCGCGGCAGGCGTTACGGTTTCTTCCTGTGCTGGAAGGCGGTGGGCGACTTGCCCGTCGCCTGCTTGAACATGGCGCAGAAGGCGCTGTCGGTGGCGTAGCCGCTGGCGGCGGCCACCTGGCTCACCGCCATGCCGCGCGCCAGCAGCGGTAGCGCATGGGCCAGCACGGCCTGCTGGCGCCACTGCTGCCAGCTCATGCCCATCTGGTCGCGGAACAGGCGCGCCACGGTGCGCTCGCTGGCGCCGATGGCGGCCGCGCGCTCGGCCAGCGTGGCGCGGCCGGCCGGGTTGCGCAGCAGCGTCTCGCACAACTGGCGCAGGCGCTTGTCGGCCGGCAGCGGCACGTCGATGCGGATCTGCGTGGCGCGCTCCAGCTCGTCCACCAGCAGCGGGGCGATCCAGCGCTCGCGCTGGGCGGCGTGCGGGTCGGCCGGCGGCAGGCCGTCGGGCGTGGTGTCCAGCGCCAGCATCAGGGCGCGCAGCAACGGGCTGATCTCCAGCACCTCGCAGCGTTCCCAGTGCGGCCCCAGCCAGGGGTGCAGGTAGACGGTGCGCAGCTCGGCGTACTCCATCAGGCTGATGCTGTGCGGCACGTCGGCCGGCACCCACACGGCGCGCGAGGGCGGCACGATGTAGCTGCCGTCGGTGGTCGACAGGCGGATCACGCCGCGGGTGGAGAAGGTGAGCTGCGGCCAGGGGTGCTGGTGCAGCTCGACCTGCGTGTCGGCCTGGAGGAAGTGCTCCTTGGCGCGCAGGGGCCGCATCGCGTCGGGGGCGTACAGATGGGGCGTGAGCGGACCCACGCTGTGGACGGCGCTTGTCATGTTTCCGACAAATGTTGTCGCTGTATCGCCATTCTGCCGCGAAAGCTGACCCTAGCATCCAGGGCTGCCCGAGCGCATTGTTTCCAGATCTGTCATGTCCGCCTCCAACCCCGCTTCTTCCGCCGCCCCGCCTTCGCTGGGCTCCGACGCCAAGCTGATCGGCCTCGTCGGCCTGGCCCACGCCATCAGCCACTTCAGCCAGCTCATCCTGGCGCCGCTGTTCCCCTGGCTGAAGGACGCCTTCGGCGTGAGCTACACCGAGCTGGGCGCGGTGCTGACGGTGTTCTTCGTCGTCTCCTGCGCGGTGCAGGCGGCCTCCGGCTTCGTGGTCGACAAGCTCGGGCCGCGGCCGGTGCTGTTCGTCGGCCTGGGCTGCCTGGGGCTGGCGGCGTTCGTCTACGCGCTGGCACCCAACTACTGGGTGCTGCTGGCCGGCGCCGTACTCGCGGGCGTGGGCAACGGCGTGTTCCACCCGGTGGACTACACCCTGTTCAACCGCAAGGTGGCGCCCACGCGGCTGGGCCATGCCTACAGCGTGCACGGCATCACCGGCAGCCTGGGCTGGGCGCTGGCGCCGGCCTTCGTGGTGCCGATCGCCATGGGCTGGGGCTGGCGCACGGCGCTGGCCGCGGCCGGCGTGCTGGCCCTGGTGGTGCTCGCCGTGCTGTGGTTCAACCGCGGCGTGCTGGCGCTGGACGTGAAGGCCGTGCACAAGGCCACCGGCCAGGGCGACGGCGCGCCGGCCGCCGGCACCTTCGACTTCCTGCGCATCCCGGCGGTGTGGATGTGCTTCGGCTTCTTCTTCTTCTACGCGATGGTCATCAGCATCGTGCAGACCTTCGCGCCGGCGGCGGCCGGCCAGTTGCATGCGGTGCCGGTGGCGCTGGTGGCGATCTGCCTGACGGTGTACATGGTCGCCAGCTCGGTGGGCATGGTGGCGGGCGGCTTCCTGGCCGCCGACCCGTCGCGCTGCGAGCGCATCGTGGGCATCGGCTTCGGCGTCGCGGCGGTGTTCGCGCTGGTGATGGCGCTGGCCGACTTCCCGCCGGTGGTGGTGCCGGTGCTGTTCGGCGCCATGGGCTTCGCCTCGGGCATCGCGGGCCCCTCGCGCGACCTGCTGGTCAAGCGCTCCACGCCGGCCAACGCCAGCGGGCGCGTGTACGGCGTGGTCTACGCCGGGCTGGACATCGGCCAGGCCGTGGCGCCGCTGATCTTCGGCCCGCTGATGGACCACGGCCGCTACGGCGCGGTCATCCTCGGCCTGGCGCTGGTGCAGGCGGTGCTGATCGTCAGCGCCTTCAACGTGCGCCGCGTGCGGCGCGAGGCGCTGCCGCTGCCGGCCTCCGCTTGAGCGACGGCCTGTCCCTGTACCTGCTCGTGGCGCTGGGCGCCGGCATCGCCGGCTTCGTCCAGGGCCTGTCGGGCTTCGCCTTCGGGCTCACGGCCATGTCGATCTGGGCCTGGTCGGTGGAGCCGCGGCTGGCGGCGGTGCTCGCCACCTTCGGCGCGCTCACCGGGCAGGTGATCGCCGCCGTGACCGTGCGGCGCGGCTTCGACATGCGTGCGCTGCTGCCCTTCGTGATCGGCGGGTTGGTCGGTGTGCCGCTGGGCGTGTGGCTGCTGCCGCACCTGGACGCGGTGCTGTTCAAGGCCTGCCTGGGCGCGCTGCTGGTGCCCTGGTGCCTGGCCATGCTGTTCGCCCGCAGCCTGCCGCGCGTGCGCTGGGGCGGCCGGCCGGCGGATGCCGTGTCGGGCCTGCTGGGCGGCGTGTGCGGCGGGGTGGGGGGCTTCACCGGGCCGATCCCCACGCTGTGGTGCACGCTGCGCGGGCTGGAGCGCGACGCGCAGCGCGCCATCATCCAGAACTTCAACCTCTCGATGCTGGCCGTGGCCTTCACCCTGCAGATCGGCGCCGGCCACGTGCCGGTGGCCATGCTGCCGATGCTGGCCATCGTCGCCGTGTGCGTGCTGGTGCCGGTGCTGCTGGGCGCGAGGCTGTACGTGGGCCTGAGCGAGCTGGCCTTCCGCCGCGTGGTGCTGAGCCTGCTGACCGTCTCCGGCGTGGTGCTGCTGGTCTCGTCGGTGCCCGCGCTGCTGCAGCGCGGCTGAGCCGCACGCCGCACAATCCGCGGCATGACCGCGACGCAGTACTGGCTGATGAAGTCCGAGCCCGACGAGTGCTCGATCGACGATGCGCTGGCCGCCCCCGGCCGCACGGTGCCCTGGACCGGCGTGCGCAACTACCAGGCGCGCAACTTCATGCGCGATGCGATGCGCGTGGGCGACGGCGTGCTGTTCTACCACTCGAGTTGCCCCGAGCCCGGCATCGCCGGCATCGCGCGGGTGGCTTCCGGCGTGCGCCCGGACCCGACGCAGTTCGATCCCGCCTCGCCCTACCACGATGCGGCCTCCAGGTCCGATGCGCCGCGCTGGCTGCTGGTGGACGTGCAGGCCCTGCGCAAGACGCGCCTGCTCGGCCTGCCCGAACTGCGCACGGTGCCTGAGCTGGCCGGCATGCGCCTGCTGCAGCGGGGCAACCGGCTGTCGATCACGCCGGTGACGCCCGAGGAGTGGCGGGTGATCGAGCGGCTGCTGGCGGCATGAAATGAAACACCCCCCAAGCGGCTTCGCCGCTCCCCCTCTCTCGCCTTCGGCGGGAGGGGGCGCACCCGGCGGCCTGGCCAAGCCAGTTCCGCGGGTGCCCTTGCATGGTCTGCTCCGCGGCCTTCGGAGCGGAGAAGGGCGTTCTGTTTCGTAGGCTGCGGGTGGCGCGCAGCGCAATGGATAACTGACGTTAAAAAGGACGAAGGAGATTCCCATGACGGACAAGAAGGCCATCCTGGTCATCGGCGCCGGCGACGCCACCGGCGGCGCCATCGCCGAGCGCTTCGCGCGTGAGGGCTACGTGGCGTGCGTGACACGGCGCAGCGCCGACAAGCTCCAGCCCCTGGTCGACCGGATCCGCGCCGCGGGCGGCGAGGCGCACGGCTTCGGCTCGGATGCGCGCAAGGAAGAGGAGATGGTGGCCCTGGTGCAGAAGATCGAGGCCGAGATCGCGCCGATCGAGGTGGCGGTCTTCAACATCGGCGCCAACGTCCGCTTCGGCATCGCCGAGACGACGGCGCGGGTGTACTACAAGGTCTGGGAGATGGCCTGCTTCGCCGGCTTCCTGATGGGGCGCGAGGCCGCCAAGGCGATGCTCCCGCGGGGCCGCGGCACCATCATCTTCACCGGCGCGACGGCCAGCCTGCGCGGGCGCGAGGGCTTCGCGGCCTTCGCCGGCGCCAAGCACGGGCTGCGCGCGCTGGCGCAGAGCATGGCCCGGGAGCTCTGGCCCAAGGGCATCCACGTGGCGCACCCGATCGTCGACGGCGCCATCGACACCGAGTTCATCCGCAGCAACTTCCCCGAGCGCTATGCCACCCGGGCGCAGGGCGGCATCGTCGATCCGGCGCACATCGCCGAGCTGTATTGGCAGTTGCACATGCAGCCGCGCGATGCGTGGACCCACGAGACGGAAGTGCGTCCGTGGATGGAGCCGTGGTGAGCAGAAGCTGCCTTCACGCCGCCGGCAGCACCTCCAGCACCTTCTCCTTCGGCCGGCACAGCCGCGTGCCCAGCGGCGTGACGACGACCGGGCGTTCCATCAGGACCGGGTGCGCCACCATGAAGTCGAGCAGCTGCGCGTCGGTCCACTTGGGGTCGTCCAGGCCCAGTTCCTCGTAGGGCGGGGCCTTCCGGCGCAGCAGGTCGCGCGCGGAGCCGCCCATGGCGGCGACCAGCTCGGCCAGGCGCTCGCGGCCCGGCGGGGTCTTCAGGTACTCGACGACGGTCGGCTCGATGCCGCGCTCGTGCAGCATGGCGAGCACGTTGCGCGAAGTGCTGCAGCCGGGGTTGTGATAGATGACGTAGTCGGATGAGGGCATGCGCCGATGATAGGGAGCGCAGCGCCATACTCGCGCCCATGCTGCGCCGATTCGCCGTCTTCCTTCCGCTCGCCTGCGCTGCGGCGGCCGCGGCCGCGCAGTGGGTGGAGGAGGTGCCCTTCATCACCACGCCCGACCACGTCACGCTCGGCATGCTGGAGCTGGCGGGCGTGGGCCCCCGGGATCACCTGATCGACCTGGGTTCGGGCGACGGCCGCATCGTCATCACGGCGGCGCGGCGCTTCGGCGCCAGCGGCCTGGGCGTGGAGATCGTGCCGGAACTGGTGCAGCGCAGCCGTGCGCATGCGCAGCAGGCGGGCGTGGCGGACCGGGTCGCCTTCCGCACCGAGGACCTGTTCCAGACCGACCTGTCGCGCGCCACGGTGGTCACCATGTACCTGCTGCCGGAGATCAACCTGCAGCTGCGGCCGCGCCTGCTGGCGCTGGCGCCGGGCACGCGCATCGTCTCGCACGACTGGGACCTGGGCGATTGGCGGCCGGACCGGACGGCCACGCTGCCCGTGCCCGACAAGGCGGTGGGCCGGGAGAAGCTCAGCCGCGTGCACCTGTGGCGGGTGCCGGCGCCGGTGGACGGCCTGTGGTGCGCCGGGCCGGTGGCATTGCGCATCGCACAGCGCTTCCAGCACTACCGCGCGCAGATCGAGGGGCCGGTGCCGCACCGGTGGGAGGGGCGCATCCACGGCGCGCAACTGCCGCCGCCGGTGGGCGGGCCGCCGCGCCCCGGTCTGCGCTGGCGCGAAGGCGTGCTGGAGGTGGCGCAGGGCGCGCCCGGCGTGGCGCCGGGCAGCCGCTTCACGCAGGCCGAAACCGCGGCCTGCCCGGCGGGCTGAGCGCCGCTGCAGTTCAGTCGTCTTCCCAGCCGGGCGAGAAGGGAAAGCGCTCGGCCCAGAACGCGGCCAGGGCCGGCAGCGCATCGACGCGGCGCACGGCGCCGGCCATGAAGGGCGCCTCGGCATAGAAGCGGCGCCGCTTGGGCGTCCAGCGCGAGGCGACGGCGACGTACAGGTCCAGCAGGCTCGGGCGCTCGCCGAGCAGCCAGGGCCGCTCCGGCGCGCCCAGCGGGCGGATGCCCGCGTCCATCAGGCGCCAGCATTCGGCGATGCGCTCGGCCGAGCGCTCCAGCAGCACCGCCTGCGCGGTGGCGTCGGCGGTCAGGCGGCCGGGCGCGTCGCGCACCCAGAACAGCGCATAGATCTGCGTGGCGACGTAGCTCATCCAGCGCAGGTACTGGCCGCGCAGCGGGTCGCCGGGCAGGGGCGCCAGGCCGGCCTCGGGGTGCCGGTCGCCCAGCCAGACCAGGATGGCGGCGCTTTCGGTGAGCAGTTCGCCCTCGGGCGTGACCAGGGCCGGCACCTGGCGTGCCGGGTTGACCTGCCCGGCGCGCTCGCGCTCGGCTTCGCCTTCCCAGGGCGCGATGTCCACCGTGCGCACCGGCAGGCCGATCAGCGTCATCGCCGCATGGATGGGGGTGGCGCCCGAACCGGGCGCGCCGTAGAGGGTGTAGGGTGTGGATGCGTCCTGTGCCATCGGGCCAGTGTCGCGGCCGGGCAGGCGGGCGGCAAGGGCCTGCCGCGCCTGTGCCCGCGGCGCGTTCAGGCCGCGATCAGCGCGTCCACCCGCGCCAAGCCCTCGATGGTCTTCACGCAGGCCTCGGCCGCCTCGGTGCCCTTCACGGCGAAATGCCGCTGGAAGTACTTGCGGTGCTCGATGTGCTCGTGGAAATGGTGCGGCGTGAGCACGGCCGAGATCATCGGCACGCCGGTCTCCAGCTGCAGCGCCATCAGCGAGCTGACGACGGTGTTGGCGACGAACTCGTGGCGGTAGATGCCGCCGTCGACCACCAGCGCGCAGCACACCACCGCGGCGTAGCGGCCCGAAAGGGCGAGGCGCTTGGCGTGCAGCGGGATCTCGAAGGCGCCGGGCACGTCGAGCACGTCGATGCGCTCGCGCGGCACGCCCAGGCGCGCCATCTCTTCGAGGAAGGCGTCGCGCGCCTGGTGGACGATCTCCGCATGCCACTGGGCTTCGACCAGCGCGATGCGCCTGTCGCTGCCTGTCATGAAGGAGGAGAGGGGAAGGTCGTTGAGCTGACTCATGGTTTGCCTTTGGTAGGAAGGGTTGCCTGAATCAGGGCGCACGAAAGAACGGCCGCACCGCACACGCGCACAAGAGAGCGCGGGCGGGTCGCCGCATTTCGCGCTCTCTTTCATCCGGACTGTGACCGTCGGCCCCGGGATCGCACCGGGTCTGCTGACACCGCACCTCGTTGCGAGGCATGGCCGCTCGCGGGCTCGTGCGGCTGCCCTTGCGAGGCGCCGCCATCACCGCCGGTGGGGAATTGCACCCCGCCCTGAGAACGCTTGCGGCCCCGCTGGAGTCGGGGCCGCCGGGGGATTCTAGACAGCTGCGGGAAACCGCGCTGTCACTCGGGCGGCTGCGTCAGCGCCTGGGCCGCGGCGCTGCGGCCGCGCTCGCTGTACACCATGTACAGGCCCGAGCCCACCAGCAGCGCGATGCCGGCCCAGGCCCAGGCGTTGGGCACGTGGCCCCACACGCCGTAGCCCAGCAGCACGGCGAACAGCAGCGAGCTGTAGCGGAAGGGCGCGGTCAGCGAGATCTCCGCCAGCCGCAGGCTGCCGATGAGCAGCAGGTAGGCCGAGGTCAGCAGCGACGCCGCCGCCGCGAGCAGCGCCAGGTGCCACCACGCCACCGGCCGCCAGCCCTGCCACAGCAGCATCGCGCCGCCGAAGAGGCCCAGCGCCACGGCGCTGGACAGCGCGATGACCAGGGAGGGCACGGCGGGGTCGATGCGCCGCGTGAGCAGGTCGCGCACCGCGTGCAGCAGCGTGCCGGTCACGCACAGCAGCGCCCAGGCGTTGAAGCCGTCGCCGGTGGGCTGCACCACGGCCAGCACGCCGGCGAAGCCCAGGCCCACCGCCGACCAGCGCGCGGCCGAGGCGCGCTCGCCCAGCAGCAGCACGGCCAGCACCGTCATGAACACCGGCGCCGCCAGGTTGATGGCGGTGGCGTTGGCCAGCGGAAGGTGGAACAGCGACAGCAGGTACATCGAGGTGCCGAAGGCGTCGGCCACGCTGCGCCACAGCACGCGCGGGCCGCGCGCCAGGCCGAGCTGCCGCGTGGCGCCCGTGTGCCGGGCAACCAGCAGGATCAGCGCCGCCGCGATCAGGCTGCGCAGCAGGATGACCTGCCCCGAAGGCAGCGACTGGCTGACGAACTTGACCAGCGCGTCGTTGGTGGCGAAGCAGGCGGAGGCGCCCACCATCAGCACGATGGCGCGGCGGGCGGGGGAGCGGGGGGTGGGGGAGGAGGTCGGCATGGGCAGCAGCAAGCGCGCGAGGGTAGCGCGGCGGCGCTGCCCGCGCCGCCGCGGGGCTACACCGCGCTGCGGTGGCGCTCGATGCAGGTCGCCAGCGTCTCCTCGCCGCTGCGCTGCCACCAGTCCTGCGCGGAGAAGATCTCGACCTCGCTGAAGCCGGCGAAGCCGGCGTCTTCCACCCAGCCGCGGATCTTCTTCAGTTCGATCACGCCGTCGCCCATCATGCCCCGGTCGTTGAGCAGGTCGCGCGTGGGCGCGAGCCAGTCGCAGACGTGGTAGGCGAGCAGGCGCTCCCGGCCGGCGCGTTCGGTCTGCTGGTGCAGCTTCGGGTCCCACCAGACGTGGTAGACGTCCAGCGCCACGCCCAGCATGCCGCTGCGGGCCGGGTCCAGCTCGTCGCACAGGTCGAGCGCATGCTCCAGCGTGTTGATGCAGGCGCGGTCGGCCGCCTGCATGGGGTGCAGCGGCTCGATGGCCAGCGGCATGCCGACCTCGCGCGCGTACGCCAGCGAGGCGGCGATGCCGTCGCGCACCTCGCCGCGCGCGCGGGCGATGTCCTTGTAGGCCGGCCTGCCTTCCAGCGCGCCGGGCAGGGCGCCGACCACCAGCACCAGGCAGGGGGCGTCGAGCGTCTTCGCCTCGTCGATGGCGCGGCGGTTGTCGTCCAATGCCGCTTTCAGGCCGGCCGCGTCGGCGGCCGGGAAGAAACCGCCGCGGCAGTAGCCGGAGAGCGCCATGCCGTGCGCCTTCAACTGCCGCGCCACGGCGTCGAGGCCGGCCGCCGCCACCTGGTCGCGCCAGGGGCTGATGGCGCGCACGCCCTGCGCCGCGCACTGGTCGATGATCTTCGCGAGCGGCACTTCCGCGCCGTGCTGCCGGCGCAGCGTGGCGGTGTTGACGGAGAGCCAGTCGTGGTCGGCGGAGAAGTCGCGCATGTCAGTGCCCGTCCGGCCGCCCGAAGGGCACTGAGCGCCCCCTCGGGGGGCAGCGATACACGAAGTGATGAGCGTGGGGGTTCATGTCATTCCACGCCGTAGGTGGCCAGCAGCGTCTTCATGCGCTGCACCGCGAGTTCGGGCCGCTCCAGCAGGTCGGCCGCGTCCGCCAGGCGGAACAGTTCGGCCAGGTGTTGCAGCGAGCGCGTGCTCTGCTGGCCGCCCACCATCGTGAAGTGCGACTGGTGCCCGTTGAGCCAGGCCATGAAGACCACGCCCGTCTTGTAGAAGCGCGTGGGCGCCTGGAAGATGTGGCGCGACAGCGGCACGGTGGGGCCGAGGATGGCGTGGAAGCGCTCCGTGTTGCCGGCCGCCAGCTCGCCCAGCGCGGCGCTGGCCGCCGGCGCGATGGCGTCGAAGATGCCCAGCAGCGCGTCGCTCCTGCCGTGCGTCGGCTCGCTGCCGAAGCCGTCGCCGGCGATCAGCTCGGCGTAGTTGAAGTCGTCGCCGGTGTACATGCGCACGCCCGGCGGCAGGCGCCGGCGCATGGCGATCTCCTTGTCCTTGTCGAGCAGCGAGATCTTGATGCCGTCCACCTTGGCGGCATGCGCGGCGATGATGCCCAGCGCCGTGTCCATCGCGGCGTCCAGGTCCTGCGTGCCCCAGTAGCCGGCCAGCGCCGGGTCGAACATGTCGCCCAGCCAGTGCAGCACCACCGGCTGCTTCGCCTGGCTCAGCACGCGGCCGTAGACGCGCTCGTAGTCGGCCGGGCCGGTCGCCACGCGGGCCAGGGCGCGGCTGGCCATCACGATGAGCTTGCCGCCCAGCGCCTCGATGGCGTCCATCTGCTCCTCGTAGCCGCGGATCACGTCGTCGACGCTCTTCACGGCGTCGATGTCGAGGTGGTCGGTGCCGCAGCCGCTGGCGACGAAGGCGCCGGGCACGTCCTTCGCGGCGTCGAGCGAGCGGCGGATCAGCTCCAGCGAGGTCTTCCAGTCCAGGCCCATGCCGCGCTGTGCGGTGTCCATCGCCTCGGCCACGCCCAGGCCCAGCGACCACAGGTGGCGGCGGTAGGCGATGGTGGCGTCCCAGTCCACCGCGGCCGTGAGCCAGGGGTCGACGGCGGCCAGCGGGTCGGCCACGACGTGCGCGGCCGAGTAGGCGATGCGGTCGAACTTCACGCCCGCGGGCGGCTTCACCGGCACGCTGCCGCGCAGTGTGTAGGTCTCGATCGCGCGGGCGGCCGTGGGCAGTCGCAGGGTCAGTGCCATGGCGTGCTCCGCGGCGTCAGACGGCCAGCGCCGGCACGTCGATCCAGCGCCGCTCGCCCCAGCTCTGCAGCGCGGCCTCGACCAGCTGCACGCCCTTGGCGCCCTCGGGCAGCGTCCACTTGTAGGGCGCGTCCTCCACCACGTGGCGGATGAAGTGCTCCCACTGGATCTTGAAGCCGTTGTCGTAGACCTGCGAGTCCGGGATCTCCTGCCACTGGTCGAAGAAGTTCATGGTCTGCTTGATGTCCGGGTTCCACACCGGCCGCGGCGTCGCCACGCGCGACTGGGCGCGGCACTCCTGCAGCCCGGCCACGGCCGAGCCGTCGGTGCCGTCGACGTGGAAGGTCACCAGGTCGTCGCGCCGCACGCGCGTGACCCAGCTCATGTTGATCTGCGCGATCACCGGCTCGCCGTTGTGGCCGGTCAGTTCGCAGGTGGCGTAGGCGGCGTCGTCGGCGGTGGCCTCGTAGGGCTGGTCGTTCTCGTCCCAGCGCTTCGGGATGTGGGTGGCGCCCAGGCAGCTCACCGACTTCACCTCGCCGAACAGGTTGTCCAGCACGTAGCGCCAGTGGCACATCATGTCCAGGATCATCCCGCCGCCGTCTTCCTTGCGGTAGTTCCAGCTCGGGCGCTGGATGGGCTGCAGGTCGCCCTCGAACACCCAGTAGCCGAACTCCAGGCGCACCGAGAGCATGCGGCCGAAGAAGCCGGCGCGGCGCAGCATGTCGAGCTTGCGCAGGCCGGGCAGGAAAAGCTTGTCCTGCACGGCGCCGTGCTTCAGCCCCCTGGTCCTGCCGGCCTCCTCGGCCAGCCGGGCGATCTCCACCGCCTCGTTGAGGTTGGTGGCGATGGGCTTCTCGCAGTAGACGTGCTTGCCGGCGCGGATCGCCTTGGCCAGCAGGGTGGGGCGCATCTGCGTGGTACCGGCGTCGAAGAAGACGGTGTCGTCGGGGTTGGCCAGCGCGGCGTCCAGGTCGGTGCCCCAGCGCGCGATGCCGTGCGCCTTGGCCAGCGCCTCGATCTTCTCGGCGTTGCGGCCGATCAGGATCGGGTCGGGCATCACCTTGTCGCCGTTCGAGAGCGTCACGCCGCCCTGGGCGCGGATCGCCACGATGGAGCGGATCAGGTGCTGGTTCATGCCCATGCGTCCGGTGACGCCGTGCATGATCAGGCCGAGTCGTTGGGTTGCCATGTCTTTTGCCTCAGGGATGAAGGGTGGGGAAGAAGAGCGTCACTGCGCGGGCGAGAGGCCGGCCGCCTTCACCAGCGCGGCGTTGCTCTTGATCTCGTCGCGGATGTAGGCGTCGAAGGCTTCGGGCTTGAGCGTCCAGGCGTCGGCGCCCAGCTTCAGGAAGCGCTCCTTGACCTCCGGCGTCGCCAGGGCCTTGACCACCTCGTCGTGCAGGCGGTTGACGATGGCGCGCGGCGTCTTGGCCGGGGCCATCATGCCGATCCAGAAGTTGAACTCCGAGCCGGGCACGCCGGCTTCGGCCGTGGTCGGCACGTCGGGCAGGGCGGCGGCGCGCCGGGGCGAGCCCACGGCCAGGGCGAGCAACTGGCCCTCGCGGATCTGGCCGATCACCGGCGCGATGGGCGAGAAGTAGTAGTCCACCCGGCCCGCGAGCACCTCGCTCACGGCTTCGCCGGAGCCCTTGAACGGGATGTTGGTCGCGTCGATCTTCGCGGCCATCTTGAACTTCTCGGCGTTCAGGTGCGTGGCGCTGCCCTGGCCGGCGGAGGCGAAGTTCATCTTGCCCGGCTCGGCCTTCGCCTTCGCCACGAGTTCCTGCACCGACTTGACGCCCTTGGCCGGCGAGATGACCAGCACGTTGGGCGTGGTGCTGATGGGCGTGACGGGCGCGAAGTCGGCCAGCGTGTCGAAGGGCAGCTTGGCGAAGGTGGACGGACTCACCGTGTGCGAGGACGAGTGAATCATGATCGTGTAGCCGTCGGGCGCGGCCGAGGCCACGACCTGCTGGCCGATGGTGCCGCTGGCGCCGCCGCGGTTGTCCACCACCAGCGTCTGGCCCATGCTCTGGCCCATCTTGTCGGCGATGGCGCGCGCAATGATGTCGGTGGTGCTGCCGGCCGCGAAAGGCACGACGACGCGGATGGGCTTGTTGGGGTAGCCGTCCTGCGCCTGGGCAGGGGCGGCGATGGCGAGCGCGGCCAGTGCGGGAAGGAAGATGGCGAGTTTCACGGTTGTCTCTCCGGGTGCCTGGGTTAATTAACTAATTGGTGAATTGATGGCTATTCTAGGGGTGATGCATGGACGGCTTCAAGACTTGCCATGCCGTGGCGTCTGATGGTTTCCCCCAATAAATGGAGGGGTCGGCGCGGAATCGGCGTGCCGGGTGGTTCGCGAGGCGGCCGAGGCGCGCTGTGCGGGCTGTCTGGAAATTAACTATTTGGTGACTTATTGCGGCCCGGCGATCGGCTGCAGCGTGTCCCACAGCGGATGGGCGGCCGTGGCGAAGCCGACGGCGGCATGGAGGCTGCGCAGGCCGATCTGTCCGCCCTGGATGTGCAGGCGCGGCCGGCCGGGCGGCTGGTACAGGTCGGCATGGGCGGCGGCGAAGGCCTGCGCCTCGGCGGGCGGCGCGGTGCCGAAGCCGTCGACGTAGTGGTGGCCGTTGCGCTCCACGTGCGCGAGCCCGAGCAGGCTGACCAGCGCCAGGTCCTGCTGCACGGCCAGGCCGGCCTGCGTGGTCAGGTCTTCCGCCGACATGAAGTAGACGGCCTCGCGGCCCTCGCGTAGGGCCTGCTCGTTGAGCTGCCGGCAGCGTGCCGCGTTGAGCACCGAGCGGTAGATGCCCTTGCACGCCTTGCTGGAGACGCCCGTGTAGCCGCAGGCCAGCGCGCGCGGGAAGGCGTCCAGCGTGGCGTCGGACTCGTCGATCAGCACCGGCCGCATCGCGGCCAGCGGGTGCACGTCGCTGTCCAGCGCGATGGCGCGCGGCAGCGGCTGCTCGATGTAGAGCGTGGCCTGCGCGAGCCGGCGCAGGGCGGGCGTGCGTTCCACCTGCTGCCAGAAGGCTGCGGCCGACGCGGCATCGGCGAACTGCTCGTTGCCGTCCAGCGTGACTTGGTAGTCGGGCAGGCTGTCGTCCAGCACCTGCGCGATGCGCGTGAGGCGCGCGATGTCGGCCTCGGCGTCGCCGGCGACCTTGAGCTTGAAGTGGCGGCAGCCGGTGGCCGCCACCACGTCCTCCAGGCTCTCGGGCAGGCCGTCGTCCAGCCGCTGCGCGATGTCGGCGCCGGTGATCGGGTCGAGCATGCCGACCGTGTGCCGCAGCGCGACGGCGGGCGACGGCGCCAGGTTCGCCAGGAAGGCGTCGATGTCGAAGCCGGCGAGGTCGCCCGTCAGGCGCGCGTCGATGCCCGGCAGGTTGCGCTGCATCGCCTCGTGGAAGGGCAGGCCCTGCGCTCGGCACAGCGCGTCCAGCAGGGCCTTGTCGATCAGGGCGGGGCCGAAGCAGGCGATCAGCGGGTTCAGGCCCTGCCGCGCGGCGGTGTCGATCTGCGGCTGGTAGTGCGCCGCGAAGTGGCCGAAGGCGTCGCGCTCGGCCGCTTCGGCCGCGCCGCCCAGGTAGGCATCGCGCGCCAGGCGCAGCGAGGCGCGCAGCTGCTCGAAGTTGTCCTCGTTGCTCAGGGCCAGGTTCTTGTCGAACCACTTGGGGGCCAGCAGTTCGGCGGCGGCGCCCTCGGCCTCGCGTCCGTCGGCGGTGGCGATGCGCACCCGCGCGAAGGCCTGCGGGCAGGCCGTCAGCGTGACCACGCCGAAGCGGAAGGGCAGGCGCATGCGCACGCCGCGTTCGTAGAGCTGGATGTCGGTGATGCGGAAGGGAACGGACATGGCGGCGAGAGGGATTGCTTCAGCAGTCGAGCGCCTCGCGCAGCCCGCGCAGGTAGCCCGCGGCGAAGGCCGCCGCACCCGGCCCGTCGGGCACGTAGTCGAAGGGCTCGACGCCGATGGCGCCCGCATAGGCATGGCGCTTGAGCGCGGCGAGGATCGGCGCGAAGCGCATCCCGCCCTGGCCGGGGGCGCGGCGGTTGGGGTCGTTGACCTGCACGTGGCCGATCAGGCCGGTGGGCAGCCAGCGGTCGATCAGCTCGGGCACCGGTGCCGATTCGGCCAGGCCCGCGGCGCTGCAGTCGAGCATGGTGCGCAGGGCGGGTTCGTTCACCGCGCGCACCAGGCCGGCCGCCTCCTCGATGGTGTTGACCACCTCGGTCTCGTGCCGCGACAGCGGCTCGATGCAGTAGACCAGCCCGTGCGCCGCGGCCGCGCGGGCGGCGCGCGCCAGCCCTTCCTGCAGCCGGCCCAGGGCGGTGGCCTTGTCTTCGCCGGGCGCGACGGCGCGCTGCCTGGGCGAACCGTGCACGAGCACGGCGCCGCCGAGTTCGGCGCACAGCCCCACCAGGCGCTCCATCACCTGCAGCGTGCGCTCGCGCAGCGCGGCGTCGGGATCGGTCAGCGACAGGCCCTCGGGCCGCACCAGCAGCCAGTGCAGCCCGGTGACCACCAGGCCGAAGGACTCGACCGTGGCCCGGATGCGCGCCGCCTGCGCCGTGGTGATGCGCTCGGGCGCGTCGTCCAGCGTGAAGGGCGCGATCTCCAGGCCGTCATAGCCCAGCGCCGCCGCGTACTCGCACTGGCGCGGGAGCGGCAAGGCCGCCAGCACCTCGTTGCACAGGCCGATCCTCATCAGGTGCCCGCCTTGCGGCCGAACAACGCGGCGATGCGCCCGCCGATGGCGCCGGCGAAGGACTTCACCGCGGCCTTGAACGAGGGCAGGTACATCAGCAGCGTGAAGACGGTCACCGCGGCGAACACGATGCAGATCGGTCGGGTGAAGAAGGGCGCGATGCTGCCGTCGGACAGCACCAGCCCGCGGCGCAGGCTCTTGTCGAGCAAGTGACCCAGCACCAGGCCCAGCACCAGCGGCGCCATCTCGTAGCCGCGGCGGCGCAGGAAGAAGGCGCCGATGCCGATCGCCAGCATCACGTACACATCGAACAGGCGTGAAGCGGTGGCGAAGGCGCCCACCGTGCACAGCACGAAGACGATCGGCATGAGGATGCCGCGGCGCACCTTCAGCACGTGCAGCAGCGGCCGCACGCCGAACAGGCCGAACAGCAGGATGGTGATGGAGGCCAGCGTGGTCATGGCGACCACGTGGTAGATGAAGTGCGGGTTCTGGATCATCAGCATCGGCCCGGGCTGCACGCCGTGGATGATCATGGCCGCCATCAGCACCGCCGAGGGTGCCGAGCCGGGGATGCCCAGGGCCAGCGAGGGAATGATGTGGCCGGGAATGGAGGACATGTCGCCCGTCTCGGCCGCCATCAGCCCGTCGATGGAGCCCTTGCCGAACTGCTCCTTCTCCTTGCTCACGGCCTTGGCCGCGGCATAGGACATCCAGGCGCCGGCGTCCTCGCCCACGCCGGGCAGCAGGCCCGTCGCCACGCCGATGATGCCCGAGCGCAGCACCGTCCAGCGGTACTGGATCACCTCGCGCCAGCGCGGCAGCACCGAGTCCTTCATGTCGATGATCTTGCGCTCGATCGGGTCGGCCAGCGTGGTCAGCACCTCCGCCAGGCCGAAGGCGCCGACCAGCGCCGGGATCAGGCCGATGCCGCCGGCCAGTTCGTCCCAGCCGAAGGTGAAGCGGTCGTAGGCGTAGAGGCTTTCCTGGCCGACCTGTGCCAGCAGCAGGCCGAGCAGGCCCATGAGCCAGCCCTTGATCGGGTCGTCGCCCACGATGCTGCCCGACATGGTCACGCCGAACAGCGCCAGCCAGAAGAACTCGAAGGCGCCGAACTTGAGCGCCACCTCGGCCAGCAGCGGCGTGAACAGCGCCAGGCAGACCACGCCGATCAGCGTGCTGACGAAGGCACCGCTGGTGGCGATGCCGATGGCGCGCCCGGCCTGGCCCTGCAGCGCCAGCGCGTGGCCGTCGGCGCAGGAGGCGGCGTTGGCCGCGGTGCCGGGGATGTTCAGCAGGATGGCCGTGCGCGAGCCGCCGTACAACGCGCCCACGTAGGAGCAGATCAGCACCAGGATGGCGTCGTTGGGGCTGAGCTTGATGGTCAGCGTGGTCAGCAGCGCGATGGCCAGCGTGGCCGACAGCCCCGGCAGGATGCCCATCACGATGCCGACGAAGGCGCCGCCCAGCCCGTAGAGCAGCGTCATCGGGTTGAGAAAGCTCAGATAGGCTTGGCCGAGGTCGGTGAGGCCCTGCAACATGAGTCAGCTCTTGAGAGAGAGGGAGGGAGGAGAGGCCGCCGCGGCGCCGCGAGGCGGTTTCAGGGAAGGCGGACCAGGAAGACCTGCTCGAAGACCAGCGAGATGACGAGGGACACGCCGACGCCGATGGCCAGGGCCTTGGCCCATGCGCGCAACCCCAGCCGCCGCTCGGCCTCGTCCAGGCTCAGCCGCTGGAACAGCAGGATGGACGCGGTGACGTAGATGGACGAGGCGAGCCAGAACGGCAGGCCGTGCCCCACCAGCACCACCGAATAGCCCGTGCACAGGGCGATCGTCAGGCCGACGCGGCGGCGCTGCTGCGCCCGCATCGGATCGGCGGCATGCGCCTTCGGCCGGAGGGCGCCGCGGCGCCAGCTGCGCACGGCCATGGCGGCGCCCAGCAGGATCAGCGCGATCCCCAGCAGGCCCGGCAGCAGGCCGGGCACCGTGTAGGGGTTGATGCCCTGGCTTTCCAGCCGGTCCATCGTGATGGAGCCGATCAGCGTGGCCACGCCGAGCGCGGTCCAGCCGATCGCGTCCTTGAAGTCGGCGCGCGGCGAGGCGGCTTCCTCGCCGTGCGCTTGCTGCGTGCCAGCCTCGTCGGAGGAACTCATCGCCGGCGCGTCAGGGCTTGGGGATGCCGACCGTGTCCGGCGAGACCTTCGCCTTGCCGGCCGCGAACAGGTTCCAGGCGTTGGCCTGCACCGCGGGCGCCACGGCCTTCTGAGCGGCGTCGCCGGAGAGCGGATCGAACAGCGCGCCGCGGCTCAGGGCGTACTTCTTCAGCGCCTCGCTCTTGGGGATGCTCTCGGTCCAGATCTTCTGCACCGTCTGCACCACCTCGTCCGGCACGCCCTTGGGGATGAAGATGCCGAAGTAGTTGGGCGGCGCGGTGAAGCCGGGCACGCTGTCCGACAGCGGCGGGATGGTGCCGTAGCCCTCGATCTCCAGCGGCTTGCTGCTCACCGTGGCCAGGGCGCGCAGGCGCTTGCCGCGCAGCATGTCGGCCTGTTCCACCGCCAACTGGGTCGTCACCTCGGTCTCGCCCGCCACCGTGGCCACCACGGCGGGGTTGCCGCCGTCGTAGGCCACCTCGCGGTACTTCACGCCGGTGGCCTTGGTGATGAAGTCCATCGCGTTGTGGCCGGCCGAGGTGACGCCGGCGGTCGCCACCGAGATCTGCCCCGGCTTGGCCTTCATGGCGTCGATCAGGTCCTTGGCCGTCTTGTAGGGCGTGGAGGGGTTGACGCCGATCACCTGGATGTTCGCCACCGAAAGGAACAGGTGCCAGTCGCTCATGCGCGTCTTGAGCGAGCCCAGCGTCTCGTAGGCGCCCAGGTCCTGCGCGGCGCCTGCCGTCCAGGTGTAGCCGTCCTTCGGTGCGTCCAGCGCGCTCTTGGTGCCGATGGCGCCGGATGCGCCGGGCTGGTTGACGATCACGATCGTCTGGCCCAGCGCCTTCTCCAGCTCGATGGCGGCGACGCGCGTGACCTGGTCGGTGGAGCCGCCGGCGGCCCACGGCACGATCAGGTTGATGGGGCGAGAAGGCTTCCACTGCGCGAACGCGCAGGAGGCTGCCAGCGACAGGGCGGTGAACAGGGCGGTCCGGCGGGTCAGGCCTGCGAGCGAAGACACGGTCATGTGGAAATCCCTCGTGTTGCAATTAACTAACGAGTGAATTGTGGTGTCTTCGAGAAAGAAAGGTCAACGCGTCGGCGGCCTCAATCTTTCAGGACATACCCTAGGATGACGTCGCACATGTGCGAGAGCCGCTCGGCGCGCGCCTTGTGCGACATCAGGTCGCGCCCGAAGATCGCCGACAGCGTGTGGTTGTTGGACAGGTAGAAGTAGGCGATGCCGGCGATCGAGATGTAGAGCTGCACCGGGTCGATGCCGCCGCGGAACAGGCCGTCGCGGCGGCCGCGCTCGAGGATGTCGCCCAGCGTCTGGACCAGCGGCGAGTTCATCTCCTGCACGCGCTGCGACTTCTCCAGGTGCCGCGCCAGGTGCAGGTTGGCGCTGTTCAGCAGCGTGATGAACTCGGGGTGTGCCAGGTAGTACTCCCACGTGAACTCGGTGAGCCGGCGCACGGCGGCGGCCGGCTCCATCTCCAGCAGGTGCAGTTGCTTCTCGGCGTTGCGGATGTCGGCGTAGGCCTGTTCCAGCACCGCCAGGAACAGGTCGTCCTTGCTGCCGAAGTAGTAGTAGATGAGGCGCTTGTTGACCTCGGCGCGCTCGGCGATGCGGTCGACGCGCGCCCCTGCCAGGCCGAAGGACGCGAACTCCTCGCGCGCGGCCAGCAGGATGGCGGCCTGCGAGCGCTCGGCGTCGCGCAGACGGGGTTCGGTGGCGATGGGAGGGGCGCTCATGCTGTTTTATTCACTGTACGGTTAATTGAGGGGCGTCGCAATCATGGCTGCCGATAATCGCCCAACTGCACACACCCTCCCGATCATGACCCCTCAGCTTGCCGGCCACCTTCTCGTCGAATGCCTCGTCGCCCAGGGCGTCAGCCACGTGTTCGGCGTGCCGGGCGAGAGCTACCTCGCTGCGCTGGACGGATTCCACGACCACGCCGACCGCATCCGCTTCGTCATCTGCCGGCAGGAGGGCGGGGCCGCCTTCATGGCCGAGGCGCACGGCAAGCTCACCGGCCGGCCGGGCGTGTGCTTCGTCACGCGCGGCCCCGGCGCGACCAACGCCTCGATCGGCGTGCACACCGCCTTCCAGGACTCGACGCCGATGGTGCTGCTGGTCGGCGACGTCGGCAGCGACTTCCGCGACCGGGAGGCCTTCCAGGAGGTGGACTACGCCAGCTTCTTCGGCCCCAGCACCAAGGGCTTCGCCAAGCGCGTGGAGCGGGTGGACGAGGCGGCGCGGCTGCCCGAGTACGTGGCGCGCGCCTTCGCCACCGCCATGAACGGCCGTCCCGGCCCGGTGGTGCTGGTGCTGCCGGAGGACATGCTGCGCACCCCCGTGCAGGCCGTGCCGCTGCCGCGGGTGGCGCCGGCCCTGGCCTGGGCAGACCCGGCCGGCCTGGATGAACTGCGCGGGATGCTGCTGGCCGCGCAGCGCCCGCTGGTGATCGCCGGCGGCGGCGGCTGGACGCCGCAGGCCGCGCAGGCGCTGCAGCGCTTCGCGGAGCAATGGCAACTGCCGGTGGCCAACGCCTTCCGCTTCCAGGACACCTTCGACAACCACCACCCGCTGTACGCGGGCGACGTCGGCATCGCCATCAGCCCGAAGCTGGCGGCGCGCGTGCGCGAGGCCGACCTGGTGATCGCCGTCGGCCCGCGCCTGGGCGAGATGACCACCGGCGGCTACACGCTGCTGGAGGCGCCGCGGCCGAAGCAGAAGCTGGTGCACTTCCACGCCGACGCGGAAGAACTCAACCGCGTCTACCAGGCCGACCTGGCGTTCAACACGACCATGAACGCCGCCGCCTGCGCGCTCGAGACGCTGGCGCCGCCGCCCGAGCTGCCCTGGCGCGCCTGGGCCGAGGCCGCGCATGCCGGCTACGAGGCCAACCTGGTGCCGCAGCCGCTGCCCGGCCCCATCGACATGCCGGCCATCGTGCGCAGCCTGCAGGCGCACCTGCCCGCCGACGCCGTGCTGACCAACGGCGCCGGCAACTTCGCGAGCTGGATCCATCGCTTCTTCCGCCACCACGGCCTGGCCAAGGGCTTCAAGACGCAGCTCGCGCCCACCAGCGGCGCGATGGGCTACGGCGTGCCGGCCGGCGTCGCGGCCAGCATCGCGACCGGCCGCGTGGCCTTCACCATCGCCGGCGACGGCGATTTCCTGATGAACGGGCAGGAACTGGCCACCGCCGTCCAGCACGGCGGCAGGAGCATCGTCGTGCTGCTGAACAACGGCATGTACGGCACCATCCGCATGCACCAGGAGCGCGAGTACCCCGAGCGCGTGAGCGGCACAGCGCTCGCCAACCCGGATTTCTGCGCGCTGGCGCGCGCCTACGGCTATGCCGCCGAGCGGGTGACCGAGACGGCGCAATTCGAGCCGGCGCTGCTGCGCGCGCTGGCCTGCGAGACGGGCACGCTGATCGAGATCCCGCTGGACCCGGAGGTCATCACCACGCGCGGCACGCTCAGCGCCATCACGCGGGCGGCGCAGGGCAGAAGCTGAAGCGCAAAAGAAAAAGCCGGCTTACGCCGGCTTTTTCGTGGGGCTGGATCGGCTTACTTGACGTGCTTGCCGATCAGCGAGGCCAGTTCGAACATCGACACCTGGGCCTTGCCGAAGATCTCCTTGAGCTTGGCGTCGGCGTTGATCATGCGCTTGTTCGCCTTGTCCTGCAGGCCGTTCTTCTTGATGTAGTCCCACAGCTTGGAGACGATGGCGGTGCGCGGCAGCGGGGTCGAGCCCACCACGGCGGCCAGCGCGGGGCTGGGGGTCAGGGCCTTCATGAAGGCGGCGTTGGGGGTGCGCTTCTTGGCGGGCGCCTTCTTCGCAGCGGCCTTCTTGGCGGGAGCCGCCTTCTTCGCCGGAGCAGCCTTCTTGGCCGGGGCGGCCTTCTTCGCCGGGGCCTTCTTGGCGGGAGCCGCCTTCTTCGCCGGTGCGGCCTTCTTGGCCGGCGCTTTCTTCGCCGGTGCCTTCTTTGCAGTTGCCATGGTTGATTTCCTTTTGGTTTGGACAGAACGTTCTGCCAATGAAAACGCAGTCTCCACTGGCATTGCGGATGCTAAGGGAGAAAAAACGCGTTTCCAAGGGAGATCGCTGATTTTTCATTGGGAGTTGTTGTTTTTTTCGAGTGCGTTTTCCCTCGGGGAAGGGCGCGGCGGCGCCCGTGCGCTCAATGCACGGCCTGCGCGGCGGGGCGCCGGGCGGGCCAGGTGGCGAGCAGCACACCCGCCAGCGCGAGCGCGAAAGCGGCCATCTGCAGGGGCGCCAGGGGCTCGCCGAGCACCAGCACGCCCACCATCGCGGCGCTCACCGGCAGCATCACGGTGAACACGCCGGCCCGTGCGGCGGGCACGCTCTTCAGGCCCGTCATCCACAGCCACACCGTCCAGACGCTGGCCGCCAGCGCGTAGACGAGCAGCAGCAGCCACAGGCCCGCGCCTACCGCGCCGAAGTCGAAGCGCAGCGCCAGCCACACGCCGAAGGGCGTGGACAGGACGAAGCCCCAGAGGTTGATGAGCGAGGAGATGCGCTTGGGGCCCAGCCGCCCGGTGAGCGACTTGCCGATCACCGCGTACGAAGCCTCGCACAGCACCGCGCAGAAGATCAGCAGGTTGCCCAGCCAGGGCATGCGCGGCGGCGCGCCCGTGCTCCCCGGCGCCGCGCCGTGGGCGGGCGAGAGCGCCAGCAGCCCGATGCCCAGCGCCGCGCAGGCGATCGCCGCGACGGTGCGCGCGCCGATGCGCTCGCGCAGGAACAGCCAGCTTCCCACGGCCACCACCGCCGGGATCGAGGCCATGACGACCCCGGCCGACACGGCGCTGGTCATGGTCACGCCGAACAGCATGCACACGGAGAAGAGGAAGTTGCCGAGGAAGGACTCCAGGAAGACCAGCGCGCGGGTGCGGCGCGTCATGGGCGGCTCGCCCGGCGGGCGGCGCAGCCAGTGCGGCATGGCCAGCGCCGCGATGCCGAAGCGCAGCCACGCCAGCAGCATGACGGGGAACGCGGCGGTCAGCGGCTTGGACAGCGCCACGTAGGCGCCGACCAGCGACATGCTCAG
>NZ_JBIQNC010000020.1:0-9075 GCF_044462705.1 Xenophilus sp. | reverse complement strand
GGCGGCAGCAACGACATCCGCTGCATGCGGCCGGCGCCGGCCTGGGTCGGCCACGCCCGGCTGCACGGCACGATGCACGACCTGGGCGCCTACCCGGGCGCGGTGCTGGCGGGCGAGGGCGAGCTGGTGGGCGAGGTCTGGCGCATCGGGCCGGCGCTGGAAGCGGCGCTGGACCGGCTGGAAGGCGTGCGGCCCGACGGCAGCGGCGAGTACCTGCGGCGCGAGTGCGACGTGGCCGTGCACCCGGATGCGGTGCTGCGCTGCCTGGTCTACGAGATCCACCCCGCGCGCATCGCCGGGGCGCCGGTGGTGCCGGGCGGCGACTGGCTCGCGCACCGGCGCCTTGCGCCGGCCGGCGGGGCTACGCCACCCGCAGGCCCTGCAGCGCCGGATCGGCCGGCGGCGGACGCAGGTCCAGGCTGCGCAGGGTGCGCACCAGCAAGCGGGCGATCATGAGGTTGCGGTGCAGCTTGCTGTCGGCCGGGATCACGTACCACGGCGCATGGCGGGTGGAGGTGGCGCCCAGCGCCTTGGCGTAGGCACGCTGGTAGTCGGCCCATTTCGTGCGCACCGCCAGGTCGCCCATGCTGAACTTCCACTGCTTGCCCGGCGAGTCGATGCGCGCCTGCAGCCGCTCGCGCTGCTCGTCGCGGCTGATGTGCAGCATGCACTTGACCAGCGTGGTGCCGGTCTCGGCCAGCAGGCGCTCGAAGTCGTTGATCTGGGCGTGGCGGCGCTTGGTTTCCGCCTTGTCGATCCAGCCCTCGACCACGGGCACCAGCACGTCTTCGTAGTGGCTGCGGTTCCACACGGCGATCTCGCCTGCGCGCGGCACCACGGCGTGGCAGCGCCAGAGGAAGTCGTGCGCCTTCTCCTCCTCGGTGGGCGCCTTGAAGGCCGCCACGCGCACGCCCAGCGGCGAGGTGCGCGAGAACACCCAGCGGATGGTGCCGTCCTTGCCGCTGGTGTCCATGCCCTGCAGCACCAGCAGCAGCTTGCGCCGGCCCTCGGCGTGCAGCAGGTTCTGCAGTTCGTCCAGCTCCTCGGCCAGGCGGTCGAGTTCGGCGCGGTGCTCGTCCTCGCCGCCGCCGCGCAGGAAGGGCGTGTCGCCCGGGTCGATGCGCGACAGGTCGGGGGTGCGGCCGGGATCGACCCGGTAGGGCTTGAAGCGGCTCATGGTGCGCAGCCTACTTGATGTCGTCGTCCACGCTGGCACTCCAGCGGTCGCCCCAGCCGTGGCGCGCCTGGTCGAGCTGCCGGCGGTCGCGCTTGGTGGGGCGGCCCTGCTCGATGGCCAGCGCCGGTTCGCGGGCCACGTGCCGCCGCTCGCGCGCGGCGGCCTGGGCGGCCAGGCTCTCGGGGGTTTCCTCGTACAGCTGCTGTGCCACCGGCGCCGGGCCGCGCTGCAGGCTCAGGCCGAGCACGCGCACGGTGCGCGTCGCATCGCCCTGGCGCAGCGCGACGGTGTCGCCCGGCCGGATCTCGCGCGAGGGCTTGGCGTTCTCGCCGTTGACCTGCACGCGGTGCCGGTCGATCTCGTCCACCGCGAGCGAACGGGTCTTGTAGAAGCGGGCGGCCCACAGCCACTTGTCGATGCGCATGCGCTCCATGAAGGCGTGTGTATGGCGGAGTGTGATGAGGAGGGAAGTGCTCAGTGTCGCGCCAGCGGCAGCCGGACCAGCGCGTCGAGCCCGGTGACGCGGCCGTCGGGCGCCGTGCGATTGTCCAGCGCGATGTCGCCGCCGAGCGTGTGGACGATCTCGCGGCAGATGGCCAGCCCCAGGCCGGAGCCGCGCGCCACGTCGCCGGCGGCGAAGGGCGCGAACAGGCGCTGGCGCAGCTCGGCCGGGATGCCCGGGCCGGCGTCGCTCACGCGCAGCAGGGCGCGGCCGTCCTGCACGGCCACGCGCACCGCCAGGCCGCCGCCCGCGGGGCTGTGCTTGATGGCGTTGTGCAGCAGGTTGCGCGCCAGCTCGGTGAGCATCCAGCGGTGCGCATGCACGGCGGCCGGCTGTACGGCCAGCTCGAAGTCGAGTGCCTTGTCCGCCACCAGCGGCGAGAGGTCCAGCGCCACCTGGCGCACCACCTCGCCCAGGTCCAGCGTCTCCCATTCCGGCTGCTGGCGCAGCTGCTCGATCTTGGCCAGCGAGAGCATCTGGTTGGCCAGCAGCGTCGCGCGCTCGACGGTGCCGCCGATGTCGGCCAGCGCCTCGGCCGCCGGCAGGTCGCCGCGCCGCGCCGACTGCACCTGCGCCTTGAGCACCGCCAGCGGCGTGCGCAGCTGGTGCGCCGCATCGCGCACGAAGCGCTTCTGGTGATCCAGCAGCCGCTGCAGCCGACCCATCACGCCGGTCATCGCGTCCAGCAGCGGCAGCAGTTCGCGCGGCGCGTCGGGCGCGTCGATGGGCGAGAGGTCGCCGGCCGCGCGCGCCTCGATGGCGCGGCCCAGCGCGCGCACCGGGCGCGTGGCGAGCTGCACCACCAGCACCGTCACGCCGGCGATCACCGCCGCCAGCAGGAGCTGGCGCCACAGCATGTCGACCAGCAGGCGGCGCGCCAGCGCCTCGCGCAGCTCCAGCGTCTCGGCCACCTGCACCACCGCCATGCCGCGGCCCTGGCTGCTGGCCACCGGCTGCAGCAGCACGGCCACGCGCACCGGGCGGGCACGGAAACGGTCGTCGTAGAAGTCGACCAGCGCGGCGTAGGGCGGCCGGTCCGGCAGGCGCCCGTGCCAGAAGGGCAGCTCCTCGAAGCCGGAGACCAGCTCGCCGCGCTGGGTCGAGACGCGGTAGTACATGCGGCTCTGGTTGTCGGCCTCGAAGGCCTCCAGCGCGGAGTAGGGCACGGTGGCGCGCAGCACGGCGGCCTCGTCGTAGCCGGTCACGTCGAGCTGCTCGCCGATGGTCTTGGCCGAGGCCAGCAGGGTGCGGTCGTAGGCGGTGGTGGCGGCGGCCAGCGCCTGGCGGTAGACGCTGACGCTGTTGATGACGATGAACAGCGCCACCGGCGCCAGCAGGCCCAGCAGCAGCCGGAAGCGCAGCGAGGTGCGGCGGGGCGCGGTGCTCAATGGCATGGGATGCGCGAGTCTGGCGCAGTCGTTTTGCGGGGGCACCCGCGGAACCGGCTTGGCCGGGCCGCTGGGTGCGCCCCCTCGAGGGGGGATTCGACCGGAACGAAGTCCGGGAGAAACGGGGGTGGTTTCATTCCTTGCGCAGCAGGTAGCCCAGGCCGCGCAGGGTCATCAGGGCGCAGCCGGTGCCGGCCAGCTTCTTGCGCAGTCGGTAGACCACCACCTCGATGGCCTCGTACTGCACGGCCGCCTCGCCCGGGAAGACCAGCTCGAACAGCCGCTCCTTGCTCACCGCGTGGCCGGGGCGGGCCATCAGCGCGCGCAGCAGCGCCAGCTCGCGCGGGGTCAGCTCCATCGGCTCGCTGCGCAGGTAGATGGCGCCGCTGGCGGGCTCGAAGCGCAGCGCGCCCAGCTCCATCGGCGTGGGCACCGGCTCGGCGCCCGGCGCCTCCTGGTGGCGCCGGCGCAGGGCGCGCAGGCGGGCCTCCAGCTCGTCGAGGTCGAAGGGCTTGGGCAGGTAGTCGTCGGCGCCGGCGTTCAGGCCCATCACGCGGTCGCCCACCGTGCCGCGCGCGGTGAGCAGCAGCACCGGCGTGCGCAGCCCGGCGGCGCGGGCCTGGGCCAGCACCTGCAGGCCGTCCAGGCCGGGCAGGCTCAGGTCCAGCGCCACCACGTCAGGCTCCAGCGCGCGCCATTGTTCGAGCGCCTGCGCGCCGTCGCCGCAGGGCCGCACGTCGATCTGCCGGCGCGCCAGCGTGCGCTGAAGGGTGGCCTGCATGGCCGGGTCGTCTTCGACCAGGAGCACTTTCATCTTCAACGCTCAGTGTTTTCCCCGAGGTGCCGGACAGCCAACTGACAGGAGCGGCGCGCATGATAGCCACGCAACGCGCCTGCAGCGTGCGTGCCATCCATCAGTCAAGGAGACCTTCCACATGCGTCGTGACACCTTCCTCAAGTCCCTGGCCGCGCTGGCGGCCGCGGGCACCCTGCCGCTCACGGCCCGCGCCGCGGCCAACGTGAAGATGATGATCCCCGCCAACCCCGGCGGCGGCTGGGACACCACCGGCCGCGCCCTGGGCAAGGCGATGGTGGACGCGAAGGTGGCCGACACGGTGGCCTACGACAACAAGGGCGGCGCCGCCGGCGCGCTGGGCCTGGCGCAGTTCGTCAATGGCTCCAAGGGCGACCCGAACGCGCTGATGGTGATGGGCGCCGTGATGCTGGGCGGCATCATCACCGGCAAGCCGCCGGTCAACCTGTCGCAGGCCACGCCGATCGCCCGCATCACGAGCGAGTACAACGTGTTCGTGCTGCCGGCCAACTCGCCCTTCAAGACCATGGCCGACGTGGTGGCGCAGCTCAAGAAGGACCCGGGCAGCGTCAAGTGGGGCGGCGGCTCGCGCGGCGCCACCGAGCACATCGCGGCGGCCATGATCGCCAAGCAGGTCGGCGTCGATCCGAAGAAGATCAACTACGTGGCCTTCCGCGGCGGCGGCGAGGCGACGGCGGCCATCCTCGGCGGCAACGTCACCATCGGCGGCAGCGGCTACAGCGAGTTCGCGCCCTACATCGCCGACGGCAAGATGAAGGCCATCGCCGTCACCTCGGGCACGCGCCTGGAAGGCAGCAGCGTGCCCACGCTCAAGGAGCAGGGCATCGACGTGGAGATCGGCAACTGGCGCGGCGTGTACGGCGCGCCCGGCATCACGGCCGAGCAGAAGAAGGCGCTGACCGACATGGTGCTGGCGGCGCTGAAGTCGGCCTCGTGGGCCGAGGCGCTGAAGAAGAACGACTGGACGCCGGCGGTGCTCTCGGGCGACGAGTTCGCCAAGTTCGTCGACGAGGACTTCGCCAACCTGCGCGACATCATGACCCAGTCCGGCATGGTCTGAGCGCCCCAAGGGCCGGGCTGCGCCCACCCCGCCCCCGAGGGGGGCAAGAAAACTTGGGGCGGCCCGGCGTTTTCTTGAGAGGACGGACGCATCACGCTGTCACACGCCCAAGGGCCGAAGGGCCCGCCGGCTTCGGCACGGTACCCACGCGAGCGGGGCCCGTGCCTTTTTCTCTCGCATTGACCATCGCGCCCGCGCGCGATGGCGGAGAAAGGCAACATGACCACGACAAACACCAAGGAACGCGCGCTCGGCCAGGGCGGCAACTGGCCCCAGACGCTGGTGGGGCTGGGCGTCCTCGCCACCGGCCTGGGGCTGGGCTGGGGCGCCATGGGCATTTCCTCCGATGCCGGCTACAGCGGCATCGGCCCGAACTTCTTCCCGTGGATGTGCGCGGTCGTGCTCACGGTGTGCGGCGCCTGGATCCTCTGGGAGGCGCGCACCGGCGGCTTCCGCGAGATGGACGAGGAGGGCGCGCCGGCCCATCCGCCGTACTGGACGGGCTTCGTCTGGGTGTCTGCCGGGCTGCTGCTGAACGCATCGCTGATCACCACGGTCGGCTTCATCCTGAGCTGCGCGCTGTGCTACCTGCTGGCGGTGCAGGGGCTGCGGCGGGCCGGCGGGCAGCCCATCGCCAACGCGCCGCGCACCTGGATCGTCGACGTCCTGGTGGGCCTCATCATCTCGGCGCCGGTGTACTGGACCTTCACCAAGTTCCTGGCGATCAGCCTGCCGGGGCTGACGAACAGCGGCTGGCTCTGAGGGAGGCACCATGGACATCTTCAACGCGCTCCTGGTCGGCTTCTCGCACGCGATCACCTTCTCCAACCTGCTGTGGTGCCTGCTGGGCTGCGCCCTGGGCACGGCGGTGGGCGTGCTGCCCGGCATCGGCCCGGCGGTGGCCGTGGCGATGCTGCTGCCCATCACCGCCAAGGTGGAGATCACGGCCTCGATGATCTTCTTCGCCGGCATCTACTACGGCGCCATGTACGGCGGCTCGACCACCTCCATTCTGTTGAACACGCCGGGCGAGACGGCCAGCATGGTCACGGCCATGGAGGGCAACAAGATGGCCAAGAGCGGCCGCGCCGGCGCCGCGCTGGCGACGGCGGCGATCGGCTCCTTCGTCGCAGGCACCATCGCCACAGTGATCGTCACGCTGTTCGCGCCTTACGTGGCCGACTTCGCCGTCAAGCTGGGGCCGCCCGAGTACTTCATGCTCATGCTGCTGGCCTTCACCACCGTGAGCGCGGTGCTGGGCAAGAGCACGCTGCGCGGCATGACGGCGCTGTTCGTCGGCCTGGCGGTGGGCTGCGTCGGCATGGACCAGATCTCGGGCCAGGGCCGCTACGTGGGCAGCGTCCCCGAGCTGCTGGACGGCATCGAGATCGTGCTCGTGGCCGTCGGCCTGTTCGCCGTGGCGGAGGTGCTGTACGCGGTGCTGTACGAGGGCCGCGTGGTCGAGAGCCAGAACCGCCTGAGCCGCGTCCACATGACGCGGCGCGACTGGAAGCGCTCCATCGGCGCCTGGCTGCGCGGCACCGCCATTGGCACGCCCTTCGGCTGCATCCCGGCCGGCGGCACCGAGATCCCGACCTTCCTGAGCTACGCCACCGAGAAGAAGCTGGCGAAGGACCCGCAGGACAAGGCCGAGTTCGGCACCACCGGCGCCATCGAGGGCGTGGCCGGCCCCGAGGCGGCCAACAACGCCACCGTGACGGCGGCGCTGATCCCGCTGCTGACGCTGGGCATCCCGACCAGCAACACCACCGCCATCCTGCTGGGCGCGTTCCAGAACTACGGCATCCAGCCGGGGCCGCAGCTGTTCACCACCAGCGCGGCGCTGGTGTGGGCGCTGATCGCGTCGCTGTACATCGGCAACGTGATGCTGCTGGTGCTGAACCTGCCGATGGTGGGCCTGTGGGTGAAGCTGCTGAAGATCCCGAAGCCGCAGCTGTACGCGGGCATCCTGATCTTCGCCACGGTGGGCGCCTACGGCATGCGGCAGAGCGCCTTCGACCTGTT
This sequence comes from Xenophilus sp., assembly GCF_044462705.1. Taxonomy (NCBI): domain Bacteria; kingdom Pseudomonadati; phylum Pseudomonadota; class Betaproteobacteria; order Burkholderiales; family Comamonadaceae; genus Xenophilus; species Xenophilus sp. The sequence goes on along the minus strand of NZ_JBIQNC010000020.1, from coordinate 2,088 downwards.
CCTGCTCTATGCCATCGGTGTGCTGGGCGTGATCATGCGGCGCTTCGACTTCCCGACGGCGCCGGTGGTGGTGGGCATGATCCTCGGGCCGCTGGCCGAGGCGCAGCTGCGCAACGCGCTGTCCATCGGCGAAGGCAGCCCGCTGGTGTTCCTGCAGCGGCCGATGTCGCTGGCGCTGATCGTCGTGGTGCTGGCGGTGCTGGTGCTGCCGCGCGTGGCCAAGCGCATGTCGCAGCGCCGGCTGCGCGAGCAGGCGGCCTGAGCGGAGGCATCGGGCCATCGGCGGCTAATGAGAATGTTGCAAGGAGAAACACTCTCCGCACACGAGAGGGTGTGCCCCTAGACTCGACTGTCTTTGTTCCTGCATGGCCGCGCTGCCGCGCGCGCCGAACACCCACCCATCGATGACCCTCTGGACCTTGCTGGCCTGGATCGCGGCTGCGCTGATCGTCGTGATCGCCGCCGTGCTCATCTGGCGCCGCGTCGGGCGCCGCACCAAGGAAACCCCCACCGTCGCGCTGGTGCGCAGGCGGCGTGAACTGCAGTCGCAGCTGCAGAGCCTGGCCGGCGACGAGGGTGGAGGCATCCTCAAGCAGGAGGCCCAGCGCATGCGCGCGAGCCCGACCGAACTGCAGGTGCTGGAGGCCGCCGTCGCGCGCGCACAGCGGCTCGCCTCGGACCGGCGCTGAGGCCGGTCTTCCTCTCAGTTTTCGGCGGCGGCGTCGCCACCTGCGGCCAGCGCCGCCAGCCGCTCGCCGGTCACGCGGCAGATGCGCCAGTCCGGCATGACGGTGGCGCCCATCCCCTCGTAGAGCGCGATGGCGCGCCGGTTCCAGTCGAGCACGCTCCATTCCAGCCGGCCGCAATCGCGCTCGGCGGCCAGTGCGGCCACGCGCGCCAGCAGGGCCCGGCCGAGGCCCCGGCTGCGCCATGCCGGGCGCACGTACAGGTCTTCCAGCCACAGGCCGGGCCGGGCCAGGAAGGTGGAGAAGGTCGGGAAGAAGAGGGCGTAGCCGGCGGCCGCGCCGTCCGCCACGTCGTCCGCCACTGCCACCATCGCCTCGGCCGCGGGCCGCTCGCCGAAGAGCTGCGCGGCCAGGCGCTCGGGCGTGGCTTCCATCAGGTGTTCGAGCCGCTCGAACTCGGCCAGCTCGCGGATCATGCCGACGATGGCGGGCACGTCCTGGGGCGTGGCGGGGCGCAGGGTGAAGGCAGGGGAAGTCATGGGGGCGTCCGTGGGTGGCTCATGTTCTCCACGCCGGCAGCGTCCAGCCGCACAGCACGGCCAGCACGCGCAGCAGCGCGGCGGTGGCTGCCGCCACGGTGAGCCCCAGCCAGTCGGCCAGGCCGGCGCCCTGCGCCGCCACCACCACCCAGCCGCCGGCGAAGGCGCACAGCGCATAGGGGCGGTGGTCGGAGAAGGCGCGGGGGATCTCGTTGCACACGATGTCGCGCAGCACGCCGCCGAACACGGCGGTCATTACGCCCATCAGCACGGCGACCAGCGCCGGCATGCCGGCGGCCAGCGCGATCTGCGTGCCGCTGGCGGCGAACAGGCCCATGCCGAGCGCGTCGGGCCACTGCATGGCGCGCTCGGTCCAGGCGAAGTGCCGCGCGCGCAGGAACAGCATGGCGGCGATGCACAGCGCCAGCAGGCCCCACAGCCACAGCCCGTGCTGCACCCAGAAGAAGGGGCGCCGGTCGAGCAGCACGTCGCGCAGCGTGCCGCCGCCGAAGGCCGCCAGTCCGGCGACCATGACCACGCCCACCGCGTCCAGCCGCTTGCGCGCGGCCTCCAGCAGGCCCGACAGCGCGAAGGCCAGCGTCCCGGCGGCCTCGACGAGGGTGTGGGCGTTGGACAGCGTCAGCACGTGGGCGAGCGGCGTGGCGGGCATGGAGCGTTGAGGCGGAGCGGGGGAGGCCGATGGTACGGTGGGCCGGGTTTCTTCAGGGCCATGGGCTGTGGTCCGGCCCAGGCCCCGGTGAGGGGGCGGTGGCGCTTCGGTGGAGCGGTCTGCGCTTTGCGCCGACTGCCCTGCGATGCTCGCGCGGCCGGGCCGGCGCAGAACTCACTGCGCGCTCCTGCGG
>NZ_JBIQNC010000019.1:0-40134 GCF_044462705.1 Xenophilus sp. | reverse complement strand
GTTCACAAAGTTCAATGCTATGTCAAATCATACGAAAGTCACAATCGGACACATGTATGTGAAATAGTCCACCCGAAGGAGAGCCGCCGGCGCGGCCGTGCCCCTGCTGCCCTCACTGCTCCTCGCCCCAGGCGAAGCCGTCGCGGGCGATCATGGCGCTGGAGGCGCTCGGCCCCCAGGTGCCCGCGGCGTAGGGGCGCGGTCCGGCATCGGTCTGCCAGCTGTCCAGCAGCGGCTCGACCCAGCGCCAGGCTTCCTCCTGCTCGTCGCTGCGCACGAAGAGGTTCAGCCGTCCTTCGATCACGTCCAGCAGCAGCCGCTCGTAGGCGCCGACGCGCTCGGCGCCGAAGCGCTTGTCGAAATCCAGGTCGAGCTGCACCGGCGACAGCGGCAGCATGCCGCCGTGCACGCCGCGGTGCGTGCTCACGCGCTGGTTCTGCGCCTGCGCCAGCAGGTGCAGCTCCAGGCCGTCCTTGGGCTGCAGGTTGATCACCAGCTTGTTCGCGAAGCCCGCCGGTGCGTGGAAGATCGCGTGCGGCGCGGCGCGGAAGTTCACCTCGATGCGCGCGTCGCGCGAGGCCAGCCGCTTGCCGGTGCGGATGTAGAAGGGCACGCCGGCCCAGCGCCAGTTGGCGATCTCGGCGCGCAGCGCGACGAAGGTCTCGGTGCGGCTGACCGGGTCGATGCCGGGCTCGTGCAGGTAGCCCGGCACGCGCTCGCCGTAGGCGGTGCCTGCCGTGTACTGCCCGCGCACGGCATGCAGGCCGATGCTCTCGGGCGTCCAGGCCTTGAGCGAGCGCAGCACCTTGAGCTTCTCGTCGCGCAGCGCGTCCGCATGGGCGTTGATGGGCGGCTCCATCGCCACCGCGCACAGCAGTTGCAGCGCATGGTTCTGCACCATGTCGCGCAGCGCGCCGGTCTGGTCGTAGAAGGCGCCGCGCTTCTCGACGCCCACCTCCTCGGCGATGGTGATCTGGATGTTGGCGATGTGCTCGCGCCGCCACAGCGGCTCGAACAGGGCATTGGCGAAGCGCAGCGCGAACAGGTTCTGCACCGAGGGCTTGCCCAGGTAGTGGTCGATGCGGAAGACCTGCTTCTCGGCCAGCACCTCGCGCACGGCCGCGTTGATCGCGTGGTTGGAGGCCAGGTCGTGGCCGAGCGGCTTTTCCAGCACCACGCGGGTGTTCGGCGTGTTCAGGCCGGCGGCCGCCAGTTGCTGCACGGCCTGCGTGAACAGCGAGGGCGCGGTGGCCAGGTACATCACCACGCTGTCGGCCTGGCGCGTGCGCAGCAGCGCGGCCAGGGCCGCGTAGTCGGCCGGCTGCGACAGGTCCATGCGCAGGTAGTGCAGCAGCTCGGCGAACTTGCGGAACTCCTCCGGCGTCGGCCGCTTGGCGCCTTCCACCGCCTCGAAGCGGGACTGGATCAATTCGCGGTACTGGTCGTCGGTGAGTTCGTCGCGCGCGACGCCGATGATGCGGCCGCCCGCGGGCAGGCTGCCGTGGCGGAAGGCCTGGAACAGGGCGGGCATGAGCTTGCGCCAGGCCAGATCGCCCGTACCGCCGAACAGAACGAGATCGAAACTCATCGAAACGCGACTTTCTTGAAGCTGTGCAGGCTGCCGCCCGCGTTGCGAACGCCTTGAAACTTTAACGGTAGTTCCACCGATGCTCGATACGTGCTTGCGTGGCGTAAGCTCCCTGGCCGGCCTTGCGAGGCCGTTTTTTTGTTTTACCGTCAGGCAAGAGGCATGCCCATGAAGAACTCCACCAAGACCCTCCTGGCCGGCGCCGTGCTGGCCGCCGCGTCGGCCAGCGCCAGCGCGCAGCAGGTCAACGTCATCTGCTCGGTCCAGGCCGACTGGTGCAACATGATCGCCACCGTCTATGCCCGCACCACGGGCGTGAAGATCAACCTGGCGCTCAAGGGCTCGGGCGAGGCGCTGGCCCAGCTCATCGCCGAGCGCGAGAACCCCAAGACGGACGTGTGGTTCGGCGGCACGGGCGACCCGCACCTGCAGGCGGCCGAGCAGGGCCTGACGCTGGAGTACAAGTCGCCCACGCTGTCGCAGCTCTACCCGTGGGCGCAGGACCAGGCGAAGCAGTCGGGCTACAAGACGGTGGGCATCTATTCCGGCCCGCTGGGTTTCGGCTACAACACCGAGCTGCTGGCCAAGAAGAAGCTGCCGGCGCCGAAGAGCTGGGCCGACCTGCTCAAGCCCGAGTACAAGGGCGACATCCAGGTGGCCAACCCGGCTTCCAGCGGCACCGCCTACACCATGATCGCCACGCTGGTGCAGCTCATGGGCGAGGACAAGGCCTTCGATTACCTCAAGGGCCTGCACAAGAACATCGCGGCCTACACCCGCTCCGGCACCGCGCCCATCAAGGCGGTGGCGCGCGGCGAGACGGCGGTGTCGATCAGCTTCATCCACGATGCACCGCAGGAGAAGATGCAGGGCTTCCCGGTCGAGACCGTCACGCCCTCCGAAGGCACCGGCGCCGAGATCGGCTCGATGAGCATCGTCAAGGGCGCGCGCAACATGGAGCAGGCCAAGAGGTTCTACGAGTGGGCGCTGACCCCGGCCGCGCAGGCCTTCGGCGCCGCCACCAAGCAGTACCAGCTGCCCTCGAACAAGAGCACGCCGGTGGACCCGAACGTGCCCGACTTCAAGAAGATCAAGCTGATCGACTACGACTACAAGAAGTACGGCGCCAGCGCCGAGCGCCGGCGCCTCATCGCGCGCTGGGAGAAGGAAGTCAACTCGCTGCCGAGATAAGCGGCGGTGAGGGCGCGCCGACCGAACGCCGCCGCCTGGCTGTGCATCGCCGCCGGGCTGCTGGGCTACCTGCTGCTGCCGTGGTACGCCATCCAGGACACGAGCTGGTGGCAGGCGCTGCCGGGCATCTTCTCCGAGGGTGAGGCGGCCAACGGGCTGCTGCAGGCCTCGCGCCAGGGGCGGCCCTGGCTCTACGCGGGCCTGGCGGGGCTGGGCCTCGCCGCCGTCGGCGCGCTGCTGCGACCGGGCCGCGCGCAGGGCCGCTGGCTGCTGGCCGGCGGCGCGCTGGGCGCGCTGGGGCTGGCCGCCGCCGGCTTCACCATCGGCGCGCGCGGCTGGAGCATCGCCGCCTTCAACACGCTCTTCGGCGAGCTGTCGGTCAACCAGTTCGGCATCGGCGCCGGCGGCTTCGTCGCCGTCGCGGCGCTGATCCTGCTGGCGGCCTTCGGGCTGGCGCGGCTGGGCTTCTTCCGCGGCGACCTGTTCGTCTCCGGCGCGGTGGTGGGCTGCGCGGTGCTGCTGCTGCTGTTCATCGCCTGGCCGGTGGGCAAGGCGCTGGCCGGCGCTTTCTTCGACGAGGACGGCGGCTGGTCGCTGGCGGCCTTCGCCGAGCGCATCTTCACCGCGCGCATCTGGGGGCTGGGCTGCGTCGCCGGCGGCACGAGCTGCGGCGTGGCCTGGAACACGCTGCTGCTGGCGCTGCTCACCGCCGCCGGCACCACCTTCCTCGGCACGCTGATGGCGCTGATGGCCGAGCGTGGCAGCCGCCGCTGGCAGGGGCCGCTGAAGGTCATCGCGCTGCTGCCCATCATCACGCCGCCCTTCGTGGTCGGCCTGGGCCTGATCCTGCTGTTCGGCCGCGCCGGCGTGGTCAACCAGCTGCTGGAGGCCTGGTTCGGCATCCAGCCCACGCGCTGGTTCTACGGGCTGCCGGGCATCCTCACGGCGCAGCTGTTCGCCTTCACGCCCATCGCCTTCATGATCATGCGCGGCGTGGTGCAGGGCATCGCGCCCAGCCTGGAGGAGGCGGCGCTGATGCTGCGCGCCGACCGCTGGCGCACCTTCCGCACGGTGACGCTGCCGCTGATGAAGCCCGGGCTGGCCAACGCCTTCCTGGTCGGCTTCATCGAGAGCATCGCGGACTTCGGCAACCCGGTGGTGGTGGGCGGCCAGTATTCCGTGCTGTCCACCGACATCTTCTTCGCCATCGTCGGCGCGCAGTACGACCAGGGCCGCGCGGCCTCGCTGGCCTGGGTGCTGACGCTGTTCGCGCTGACGGTGTTCGCGCTGCAGCGCGGCCTGCTGGGCAAGCAGAACTACACCACCGTGAGCGGCAAGGGCGACGCCGGCATCCCGATGCCGCTGCCGGCGGGCGTGCGCAGCATGGTCTACGCGATCGCCTTTCCGTGGATCCTGTTCACGGTGGTGGTGTACCTCTTCGCCTTCACGGGCGGCTTCGTGCAGACCTGGGGGCGCGACTACACCCTCACGCTCAACCACTTCCGCACCGCCTTCTCGCTGGAGTGGGGGCAGTTCGGGCTGGTGTGGGCGGGCACGGCGTGGAACTCGCTGTGGACCACGCTCAAGCTGGCCGGCATCTCGGCGCCCATCACCGCGGCGCTGGGCCTGCTGATCGCCTGGCTGCTGGCGCGCAACGAGTTCAAGGGGCAGGGCGTCTTCGAGTTCGCGGCGCTGCTGGCCTTCGCCATCCCGGGCACGGTGCTGGGCGTGAGCTACATCCTGGCCTTCAACGTGCCGCCGCTGGAGCTGACGGGCACCGGGCTCATCATCGTGCTGTGCTTCATGTTCCGCAACCTGCCGGTGGGTGTGCGGGCGGGCACGGCGGCCTTCAAGCAGATCGACCGCTCGCTGGACGAGGCGTCGCTGATGCTGCGCGCCTCGACAGCGCAGACGCTGTTCAAGGTGGTGCTGCCGCTGCTCAAGCCGGCGCTGGTGGCGGCGCTGGTCTACAGCTTCGTGCGCGCGATGACGACGGTGAGCGCGGTGATCTTCCTCGTCACCGCCGAGAACGAGCTGGCCACCACCTACATCATCGGCCGCGTCGGCAACGGCGACTACGGCGTGGCGCTGGCCTACTGCACGGTGCTGATCGTGCTGATGTCGCTGGCCACCGCGCTGATCCAGGTGCTGGTGGGCGAGCGGCGGCTGGGGCGGCGCAAGGCCGGCACGGCGGCGGCCACCGTCGCCACACCGGCGTGAGTCAAGAAAGAACGGGTCTGCACATGAGCAACGGCATCGAATTCCGCAACGTCACCAAGCGCTACGGCACCGACGGCAGCGCGCCGCTGGCCGTCAAGGGCATCAGCTTCGAGGTACCGCAGGGCACGCTGGCCACCATCCTCGGCCCCTCGGGCTGCGGCAAGACCACCACGCTGCGCATGATCGCGGGCCTGGAGTCGCCCACCTCGGGCCAGATTCTCATGGGCGGGCGCGACGTGACCACGCTCGGCCCCGGCGAGCGCAACGTGTCGATGATGTTCCAGAGCTACGCGCTGTTCCCGCACATGGACGTGCGCGAGAACGTCGCCTACGGCCTGCGCATGAGCGGCATGAAGAAGGCCGACGCGCTGGCGCGCGCCACCGAGGCGCTGCGCGGCGTCGGCCTGGTCGGTTTCGACGAGCGACTGCCCAGCGAGCTGTCGGGCGGCCAGCAGCAGCGCGTGGCGCTGGCGCGCGCGCTGGTGCTGGAGCCGGCGGTGCTGCTGTTCGACGAGCCGCTGTCCAACCTCGACGCGCGGCTGCGCCGCGAGATGCGCGAGGAGATCCGCGCCATCCAGCAGCGCCTGAAGCTCACCGTGGCCTACGTCACGCACGACCAGAGTGAGGCGCTGGCGGTGAGCGACCAGATCATCGTGATGGACCACGGCGTGATCGCCCAGCGCGGCACGCCCGAGTCGCTCTACAACCGGCCCGAGAGCGAGTTCGTCGCCGGCTTCATGGGCGAGGCGCTGGTCTTCCCCGGCATGGCGCAGGCCGACGGCCACGTGACGCTGGGCCCGCTCACGCTGACGCCGCGCTATGCGGTGCCCACCGGCGTGGTCAAGGTCGCGGTGCGGCCCGAGGCGTGGCAGATCGGCGCGGCCATCGGCCTGCCGGCCACCTGCGCCAAGGCCTCGTACCTGGGCAACGGCTACGAGTACAGCTTCGACACTCCGCTCGGCCCGGTGTTCGTGGTCTCCGGCGACCTGATGCGCCCGCTGGCGCCCGGCGCGCAGACCGTGCTGGGCCTGGGGCAGCAGGGCGTGTCCGTGGTGCCGCAGCCGGCCGGCTGAAGCGCCCCCGCGGGCCGGAGGACAATGCCGGCCCATGAATGTGGTGTTCGACCTGGGGGCGGTGCTCATCGACTGGGAGCCCGCGCGGCTGGTGCAGGCGCACTTCCCGGACCGCGCGGGGGACGAGGCCGCTGCCGCGGCGCTGGCCAAGGCGCTGTTCCATCACGAGGACTGGCTGGCCTTCGACAGCGGCCTGCGCAGCGCGGCGGAGGTCGTCCAGCGCAGCGCGGCCCGGCTCGGCCTGCCGGTGGCGGCGCTGCGCGAGCTGATCGAGCCGCTGGGCGAGCGGCTGGCGCCCATCCCCGAGACGCTGGCGCTGCTGCGCGACCTGCGCGCGCGGCGCGAGGCGCAGGGCAGCCCGCGGCTGTTCTACCTCTCCAACATGCCGGCGCCGTACGCGCGGGCGCTGGAGCGGCGCTTCGACTTCTTCGGCTGGTTCGACGGCGGCGTGTTCTCGGGCGACGCCAAGCGGGCCAAGCCGCACGAGGAGATCTACCAGTTGCTGGCCTGGCGCCACGGCCTGGAGCCGGCGCGCACGCTGTTCATCGACGATGCCGTCGCCAACGTGGAGATGGCGCGGGCGCTGGGTTGGCGCGCCATCCACTGCACCTCGCCGGCCGCGCTGCCGCGCGAGCTGATGCGGCAGCTCGAAGCGATGGAGGCCGGCGCGGCGCGCTGACTGACCCGGTGGCGCGGCCTCAGGCCGCGGCGGGCGAGGGCGCGGGGCGCACCACGCGGTCCACGTCGAAGCCCAGGGTGCGTGCGTAGTCCAGCTCGGCGTCCAGCGCGGCCGCGTCCATCCGCGGGGCGCGCGAGAGCACCCACAGGCAGCGCCGGTCCGGCGTGCCGACCAGCGCCACCTCGTAGTCGCGGTCCAGCTTGAGGATCCAGTACTCGCCCCAGGCCAGCGGCAGCCAGCCCAGCCAGTCGGGCGCGAAGCACACCTGCAGCCGCCCGGCGCCCGGCAGTCCCGCCACCGGCACCGCGCGGGCCCGGCCCACGGCCTCGTCGACGCGGCCGTCCTCCCGCTCGCAGCGGTTGACGACCCGCAGCGAGCCGTCGGGCTGCGGCGTGTACTCGGCGGTGGCGTTGCCGGCGCAGTCGGCCTCGAAGCGGTTGGGCAGGCGCGCCTGCTCGTGCCACAGGCCCGCATAGCGCTTCAGGTCCACCGGCGCGACCACCTGCAGCGGTGCACGCATCAGCGGCGCGCCGTCCGCCGGGCCGGCCGGCCGGTGCTGCCTGCGCGCAGCGCGCAGCGCATACAGCGCCGCCACGCCGCCCGCGCAGAAGGCCGCGGCCAGCAGGCCGATGCGGTGGCTGGTGGCGTCGTCGTTGAAGGCGTCGGGGGGCAGGGTGCGGTCGGGCATGCGGTCTCCAGGGGGAAGGGCGTGACGAAAAGCAGGCACCTTCACCCTATCGCGGCGACCGGCGGCGCCGTGTCAGCCGCAGGCCACTGCGCGTGTGCGGCAGGCCCCTCAGTGCGTCGCCGGCGGCGGGCCGCCGCGCCCGGGCGCCACGCCGGCGCCGCGCACTTCCACCCGCACGCTGTCCAGCACGCGGCCCTGCGCATCGGCCAGCTCGACGACGTGCCGCCCCGGCCAGGGCAGCCACTGCGCGCGCGGGCCGCGGGCGACGGTGTGCCCGCTGATGCGCCACTGCGCGCCGGCGCCGGCCGCATCGGCCTCGAAGCGCACGCGCTGGTGGCGCGGCGGGATGTCCGGGTCCAGCGCCAGCAGCGTGCCGTCCGCCGGCGCGGTGATGCGTGCGGGCGGCGGCTCGCCGGCCGGGCCGGCACCGGCGGCGATGCCCTCCAGCGCGAAGAGGGGCTGCTCGGTGCCGGCGATGAACCACTCGCCGCGCGCCGCCTCGATGGGCTGGCCGCTCCAGTCGCCGAAGCGCACCGCCGCCTGGCGCAGGCCCGGCGGCGGCGCCGGCGCCCGGCTGGGCTCGCGCGCGTGCAGGAAGCGCATCAGTTCGGCCCACACGGGCGCCGCGCCGCTGGTGCCGCTCACGTCCCACATCGGCGCGCCGCCGGCGTTGCCCACCCACACGCCGACCGTGTAGCGCTGGGACCAGCCCACGGCCCAGTTGTCGCGCATGTCCTTGCTGGTGCCGGTCTTCACCGCGCTCCAGAAGCGCGTGCCGAGCACGCTGTCGGGACCGAAGGTGCGCACGCGGGCGTTGGCGTCCGAGAGGATGTCGCCGACGATGAAGGCGGCGCGCGGGTCGAGCGCGGCGGCGAACGCCGGCGCCTCGCCGGCGGCCGGCGGCAGCACGCGCGTGGGGCTGAAGCGCCCCCCGTTGGCCAGCGTTCGGAAGGCGTTCGCCAGTTGCAGCAGCGTCACCTCGGCGCTGCCCAGCGCCAGGCTGTAGCCGTAGTAGTCGCCGCTTTGCGCCAGCGCGATGCCGGCCGCGCGCAACTGCCGCGCGAAGCCCTCGGGCGAGACCATCACCAGCGTGCGCACCGCAGGCACGTTGAGCGAGGCCGCCAGCGCGGTGCGCACCGACACCGGCCCCTTGAAACGACGGTCGTAGTTCTGCGGGATGTACAGGCCGCCGGGCGTGGCGATCTGGGCCGACGAGTCCTCCAGCAGCGAGGCGGCCGTGAGGCGCCGCTCGGCGATGGCCTGCGCGTACAGCAGCGGCTTGAGGGTGGAGCCGGGCTGGCGCGGCGCCAGCACCGCGTCGACCTCGCGGGCGGCGCTCAGCTCGCCCGAGGAGCCGACCCAGGCCAGCACCTCGCCGCTGGCGTTGTCGAGCACGACGAGCGCGCCGTCCTCCACGTTGCGGTCGCGCAGCTCGCGCAGGTGGCGCTGCAGCGTGGCCAGGGCGAAGCGCTGCAGCGGGGCGCGCAGGGTGGTGTGCAGTTCGGTCGGCACGGGGGCGCCGCCGGCGTTCGTCTCGCGGGCCGCGCGCAGCGCCTGCCGCGCCAGGTGCGGCGCGATGCCCTCGCTGGCCTCGAAGGCGCGGCGCTGCAGCGCCGCGGCGGTGAACATGTCGACCGCGGCGCAGTCGGAGAATGTGGCCCCCACGCTCGGCACTTCGTGTCCTCGCTGCCCCCCGAGGGGGCGCGGGCTTGCTTGGGGCGGCCCGGCGCTGCGCCCCGCCGGCTGCATGGCGCGCAGCACCTCGCAGGCGCGCTGCGCCACCCGCGCGGGCGAGGCGTTGGGCGCGCGCACCAGCGCGGCGGCCACCGCGGCCTCGCGCGCCTGCAGGCCGTGCGGCGCCTTGCCGAACAGCGTGCGCGAGAGCGCGTCGATGCCCACCAGCTCGCCGCGGAAGGGCACCAGGTTGAGGTACGCCTCCAGGATCTGGTCCTTGCGCCAGCCGCGCTCCAGCTGCGTGGCGGTGTAGGCCTGGTCGATCTTCTGCCCCAGGCTGCGGCCGCCGCCGGCGCGGCGCAGGTCCTCGTCGAGCAGGCCGGCCAGTTGCATGGTGATGGTGGAGGCGCCGCGCGTGCGCGTGTGCCACAGGTTGGCCCAGGCGGCGGCCGAGACGGCGCGCCAGTCCACGCCGCTGTGCTCCCAGAAGCGCTTGTCCTCGCTCATCACCAGCGCGGTGCGCAGCGCGGGCGAGACCTCGGCCAGCGGCACCCAGCGGCCGCGCCGCACGGTGGCGTCGGTGCGCAGGCGCTGCAGCGGCTCGCCGGCGCGGTCCAGCACCTGGATGTCGGAGGGGCGCCAGGCGGCGCGCACGTCGTCGAAGCGCTCCAGCGCGAAGGCGCCGGCCGCGGCGTGCGCCAGCAGCGCGGCGGCCAGCGCGCGGCGCAGAAAGGTCGAGACGGGGGGAGGCGGGACGGACAACATGGCGCGGGGAATGCCCGGACTGTAAGGCCCGGCCCGCGCCGTTCAGCGGGCCGCGCCGGCCGCGGGCTCCTGTGCGCCGCTGCTGGAGGCGGACGCCTCGGCACCGCGCGCCGCCGACAGCGACCAGACGCTGTCCACCGACCCCTGGCGCACCCGCCGCGCGGTGGCGCGCGCCATCCACGCCAGGCCCAGCGCGCCGGCCAGCGCCACCGCGTCCACGCCCAGCGCCGCGGCGCTGCCGTGCGCCCAGGGGCCGATGCCGGGCAGCAGCCAGCCGGCCAGGGTGGTCAGCGGGATGGCGGCGGTGCACAGCGCCGCCGCCCACAGCAGCGCCGGCGCCGCCCGCGCCGCGCCGCGCGCGAAGGCCCAGCCCACCGCGCCGAGGAACACCGCGTAGTACACGCCCATGTGCCAGGCGTCCAGGTCCTGAACGCGCCCGTGCAGCCACTTGCCCGCCGCCAGCGTGGCCGAGATGCCCGCCACGCAGCCGATGCACACGCCCACCGTCGCCGCGGCCATCAGGAAGGTGGAGCGCTTCTGCACCACCAGCGCGCCCCTGCCGCGGTCGGCCTTGCGGCGCGACTCCACCCACAGCAGGTTGCCGGAATAGAAGAGGAAGGCGCCCGCCAGCCCGAGCAGGAAGTACATCCACTGCACCGGCGTGCCGCCGAAGGTGGCGAAGTGCAGGCTGAAGAAGCTGACGATGGTGGCGTCGGCAGCGGTCTGCCGACCCGGCAGGTACTCGGTGCTGCGCACCTGGCCGGTGTACGGGTCGAGCAGCGCGAAGCCGCCGTTGACGCTGCGCTGGACGGTGGTGGCGTCGCGCACCCACACGCGCACCGCGGCGCGCGGCGTGGTCGGCTGCACGTAGTCCAGCGCCACCGGCACCAGCGTGGGCGACAGCGCCTGCACCCGCGCCACCAGCTCGGCCGGCGGCAGCATGGTGTTCACGTCGCGCGGCGGGGGCGGCGGGCCCTTGGGCGGCGTGCGGCTCCACAGGCGCTCCCACTGGCCCTGGTAGAGCACCGTGTCCTGCACCGCGTAGATGCCGTCGTGGAAGGCGAACACCGCCGCCGACAGCGCCATGATCACGTGGAAGGGCAGGCTGACGATGCCGATCACGTTGTGCGCGTCCAGCCACATGCGCTTGAGGTTCCTGCCCAGGCGCAGCGCGAAGAAGTCCTTCACCAGCGTGGGCAGCAGCACGATCACGCCCGAGACCAGCGCCACCGCGTACAGCGCGCTGATCACGCCCATCACCCAGCGGCTGGGGTCGTTGTCGAAGGGCAGGCCGACCACACGGTGCAGCACGTCGATGAACTCGGCCACGCGCGACTGCTTGGTCTCCTCGATCAGCGGCGCGCCGTCGGCCTGCAGCGTGGCGAGGTAGTGGCGGTCGTTCGAGCGGTCGTGGTCGTCGCCGCCCTGGGGCCGCTCGGTCCAGCCCATGCGCGCGGGCACGTGCTCGGTCTCCAGCAGGTGGATCTGGAAGCTCTTGGCCGCCGCCGGGTGCGCGGCCAGCGTGCGGGCGATGAGCTGCGGCGCCTCGTCCAGCGGCACCGCCGCCGCGCCGGGCGAGGGCGCGGCCACCCAGCGGGCGATCGGTTCCTTGAAGACGGTGAGCGCGCCGGCGTAGAAGGCGATGAACAGCGCCATGCCGGCGACGATGCCGGTCCAGGTGTGGACGGTCTTGTAGAGGCGGATGACGTCTGCGCGCATGTGGGGCCCTTTTCTTTTTTCTTCTAGATGAAACGCAGCGCGGCCCAGAGGCCGAACACCGCCGCGTTGGCCGCGCCCAGCCACAGCCAGGCGCGTGCGCCGCTGCCGAAGAGGAAGCACAGGCTCAGCACGCCGAACCACACCGGCGGCACCAGCCACATGGAGAGCTGGCCGCGCGTGGCCAGCGGCAGGGCCTGCGTGGCCAGGTCGAGCAGCCCGCTGACGGCCACCGCCAGGGTGAAGCCCAGCAGGGTGCCGGCGATGCTCTTGGACAGCCAGTCGCGGCGGATCGGCGGCGCCTTCACCTTGGTGTTCATTCCTTCACCTCGTGCAGGTTCCGCAGCGCGCCCAGGTACGGCAGCAGCACGAACAGCAGCATCGCCCAGGTACAGAACACGAACACCGCCGTCACCGGCCGCAGCGCCGCGAACAGGGCCGCCAGCCCGCCGGCCAGCAGCAGCGCGCCGGCGATGCGCGCCGGCCACGCGGGCCAGCGGCGCGCCAGCAGCCGCTGGTGCTCGGCGCCCAGGTACACGCTCAGGCAGCCCGCCAGTGCGAGCGCCAGGCCGAGGGCGAGGGCAGGGGGCATGGCTGCGTCCTCAGAAATCGACCGAGGCCGACAGCAGGAAGGTGCGCGGCGCACCCAGGATCGCCAGGCCGTCGCGCCAGCTCGCGTCCCAGTAGGCGCGGTTGGTGGCGTTCTGCAGCGTGGCACGGAAGGTGACCGGGTAGCTGGCGAGTTGCGTCGCGTAGCGGGCGCCCAGGTCCAGGCGCGTCCAGGAGGGCGCGCGCTGCGTGTTGGCGGCGTTGATCCAGGCGGCGCTGTTGTAGATCACGGTCCCCGACAGTGTCAGGCCGGCCACGCCGGGCACGTCCCATTCGCCGCCCAGGTTGACCTTCCACTTGGGCGAGCCCGGCGGCGTGTTGCCCTGGTTCACGCCGCGGGCGGTGCGGGTCAGCTCGCCGTCGGTGAAGGCCACGCCGCCCAGCAGGCGCACGCCCTTCGTGACCTCGCCGAACACGCTCCATTCGACGCCGCGGTTGCGCTGCTCGCCCTGGCCGTCGACGTAGTACTGCGTGTCGCCGGTGTAGACGTTGATCGTGCTGGGCTTCTTGATCTGGTAGACGGCCAGGGTGTTGGTCCAGGTGCCCAGGTCCCACTTGACGCCCAGCTCCACCTGCTTGGTCTGCAGCGGCGGAATGACGTCGCCGTAGTTGGTGGCGTGGGTGTCGCTGACCAGCGAGCCGCTGGTCAGGCCCTCGATGTAGTTGCCGTACAGCGCCACGTTGGGCACCGGCTTGAACACCACGCCGAGCATGGGCGTGGTGCGCTTGGCGGCATAGCTGCTGTTGACGGCCACCAGGTTGCTCAGCGGGCTGTTGAGGTTGGCGGACAGCTGCGTGAAGCCCAGCAGCCCCACGCGCTGCTCGCGCAGGCCCAGCGTCAGCTTGAGGCGGTCGTCCAGGAAGGACATCGTGTCGGTGATGGCGTAGCTGTTCAGCGCGGTGCGCGAGCGCGGCAGCGGCAGGTAGTCGGAGCCGGTCAGCGGCACCCGCACCGGGTTGTAGATGTTGGACACGTAGGCCGGCGTGAGGCGGGTCGCGGAGCTGCCGTTCTCGATGTCCATGTCCTGGCCGCCGATGTTCCAGTCGTGCCTGACCGGCCCGGTGTGGAAGTGGCCGCGCAGGCCCGCCTCCAGCGAGCGGGTGTCGTTGTAGCCGGTGCCCGGCGGCAGCGTCGTCGGGTTCGTGCACACGCCGGGCCGCACGCCGCCGCAGAAGTTGCCCAGCGCGTCCACGTTGCGCGCGGCCGTCGAGAGGTAGCCGGTGTAGCGGTGGTGGCGCTGGCCGTAGCCCGCGTAGACCGTCAGGTTGTCCAGGATGTCCACCTCGCCGCGGAACATGCCGCCGCTGTCGGAGGCGTCCATGTAGGTGCCGGGGAAGAAGTTGGTGTTGGCCTTGGGCGCCTTGGGCACCACCGGCGTGCTGAACTGCGCGAAGATGCCGATGCCGTCGTTGGTGCGGAAGCGCTGGTCGTACAGGTCCAGCGAGAAGCGGGTGCGCTCGCCGCGGTAGTCCAGCCCCAGGCCCGCGACCCGCCGGCGGCTGCTCATGTAGTCGGTCGGGGTGTCGCCGCTCATGGTGGATGCGTTGAGGCGCACGCCCCACTGCTTGCGCTTGCCGAAGCGCCGGCCTATGTCCACCGCGCCGCCGAACTGCCGGTCGGTGGCGAAGCTGGCCGTCACGCGGGTGAGCGGGTCGTCCTCCGCCCGCTTGGGCACCACGTTGATGGTGCCGCCCACCGCGCCGGTGGGCGACTGCCCGTACAGCAGCGAGCCCGGCCCGCGCAGCACCTCCACGCGTTCGGCCAGCTCCACCGGGATGCGGCCGTAGGGCAGCACGCCGTACATGCCCGACATCGCGATGTCCTCGCCGTACGCCAGGAAGCCGCGCAGCTGGTAGAACTCCAGGCCATAGGCCGAGGGGCTGGCCTGGCGCACGGCCGGATCGGCCACCAGCACCTCGGCGATGCTGCGCGCCTGCTGGTCCTCGATGGTCTTGGCCGTGTACGAGGTGATGCTGAACGGCGCGTCCATCACGTCCACATTGCCCAGCACGCCCAGGCGCGCGCCCTTGCCGACCTGGCCGCCGGCGTACACCGGCGGTGCGCCGTACACGGAGTTGGCGGTCACCGTGGTGGCTTCCAGCGTCGGCCCGTCGGTGCCAGCGGCAGCGGTGGGCGTCGCCGTGGCGGCGGGCACGAGCCGGTAGCTGCCGTCGCCTACGGTTTCGGCGCGCAGGCCGCTGCCGGCCAGCAGCCGGGCGAGCGCCTCGTCGACCGGGAGCGAGCCCTGCACCGCCGGCGCCTGCACGCCGCGCGCCTGGTCGGCCGTGAAGGCGATGCGGGCGCCCGTCTGGCTCGACAGGGCGGCCAGTGCGCTGTCCAGCGGCTGCGCCGGCACGGCGATGGGCAGCGCGCGCGGCTGGGCGTGCAGCGCCCCGGCCGCCAGCAGTGCGGCGCACAGGGCGGCCAGGCGCGGCGCCGGGCGGCGGGAGCGGGTCGGGACGGGGCGTGCGGCGGGCACGCAGGTGCGCGGCGAGCGCAGGCGACTGGACATCAAGGTCTTCTCCTCTGGGATGTGCAGGGCACCGGCTGTCTGGCTACGCCGCGCATTGCGCACGGCGGCACCCGTTGTAGATGAGAATAATTCTAATTTGAAAACATCCTCATGACACCCGCCCGGCCAGCGCCGCCGTCAGAACGACACCGTCGCCGACACCCTGAAGGTGCGCGGCGCGCCGGGCATCACGAAGCCGTCGCCGAAGGTGCCGATCCAGTAGTTCTTGTCGGCCACGTTCTCCACGCTGGCATTGAAGCGCACCGGCGTGGCGGCGATTCGGGTGGCGTAGCTGGCCATCAGGTCCACGCGGTTCCAGGAGGGCAGGCGCAGCTTGTTGCCCGAGTCGGCCCACTGCTTGCTCGTGTAGATCAGTCGGCCGCCCACGGTCAGGCCCTGCACGGGCGTCTGCCAGTCCAGGCCGATGCGGGCCCGCCATTCGGGCACGCCGTAGGTGTCGCGGCCGGTGTTGAGCTGCTCCGACTTGATGTGGGTGATGCCGCCCAGCAGCGACACGGTGTCCGTCAGCTTGCCGAACAGGCTCCATTCCACGCCGCGCAGGCGCTGCTCGCCGCCGTCCACCAGGCGGTTGCCGGCCGCGGCGACGAAGGACGGACGCTTGATCTGGAAGGCGCTGATGGTGTGCGTCAGCTCGCCGGTCTGCAGCTTCACGCCCAGCTCCGCCTGCTTGGTGACCTTGGGCGGCAGCGCCTCGCCGGCGTTGGCGTAGGTGGAGGGCACCACCTGGCCCGGCTCCAGGCCCTCGGTGTAGTTGCCGAACAGCGAGACGGTGTCGCCCCACGGGCGCACCACGGCGGCCACCATGGGCGAGAAGCGGCTCTCGCTGTAGTCGGAGTAGGGCATCTTCACGCTCTGGTGGCGCCCGCCCACGGTCAGCAGCACCCGCTCGTCCGCGATGCTCATGGTGTCGGCCACGGCCAGCGAGCGGAAGTCGTACTTGGTGGCGACGCGGGCCGATTCGTAGCCCGTCCACAGCGGCGCCGTCGGGAACACCGGCGTCACCGGGTTGTACAGGTTGGTGACGTAGCAGTAGTTGCAGGCGGTGTTGTTGGTGCCTTCCTTGATGCGCAGCACGTTGGCCGAGAACTGGAGGCGGTGCTTGACGGGGCCGGTGTCGAACCTGCCGATCACGCCCGCCTCGGCGGTGCGGCGCTCGGAGCGGGTGTCCACGTTGTAGATGGCGCCGCGGGTGGTGCCGTCCAGCCCGACGACGATGGCCCGCGTGCCGAACATCAGGCCCTGGCCGGTGGAGTTGGAGCCGCCCGCGGCCACGTAGCCCTGCCAGTTCTGCGTGAAGTCGAATTCGGCGCGGGCCAGCGCGCCGGTGTTGTGGTAGCGGCCGTGGGTGCCGCGGAACATGTTGGTGTCGCCGTCGGGCGGTGCCAGCAGCACGCCCAGCGCGGGCGCCGCCCGCAGCGCGGTGCGCGTGGGCGACGCCGCCGCCGATACGGCGGGCGCTGCCGAGGTGAAGCTGAACATGCCCGGGCTGCCGTTGTCGATCGTGTTCACGCTGTCGTACAGGTCCAGCGAGACGCGCGCGCGGTCGCCCAGGTAGTCCAGCCCGAGCGAGGCCATGCGGCGCTTCTGCTGCTCGTCCTGGGCGCCCATCTCGCCCTTGCCGTAGACGCCGTTGAAGCGGATGCCCAGGCGCTGCTCCTCGCCGAAGCGCTTGCCCAGGTCGGCATGCAGCTGGCCGTAGGAGTGCGAGCCGTAGGTCATCGTCAGCTCCGCCAGCGGCTTGACCAGCGCGCGCTTGGTCACCATGTTGACGGTGCCCGCCACGCTGGAGGCCGGCGGCATGCCCGAGAGCAGCACGTTCGGGCCGCGCAGCACCTCGACCCGCTCGAACAGCTCGATCGGCACCTGGTTGGCCGGGGCGATGCCGTACAGGCCGTTGGTGGCGATGTCGATCGCCGTCATGTCCAGCCCGCGCAGGTTGAAGTTCTGCAGCATGTGGCCCTTGTTGGTCGTGAAGACCACGGCCGAGTCGTTCTCCAGCACGTCCTGCAGCGTCAGCGCCGACCAGTCCTCCGCCAGTTCGCGCGCGTAGGCGTTCACGTGCACCGGCGCATCGACGATGGAGGTGGCGCCCAGGATGCCCAGGCGGGCGCCCTTGGCGGCCTTGCGGCCCGGCGCCAGCTTCGGCAGGTCCTCGCGCTCGTACCTGTCGCGCACGTAGACCTGCTCGAGCATGCCGACCGCGGCGGGCTCCGCCGGCGCGGGCTCCGTCTGCGCCGCCGCGAAGGCAGGGAGGGCCAGCAGCGCCAGGACGATGGGGTTGGGCCGGGGGCGGCGGTGGGCGGATGGCATGGCTTCGGACTCCTCTTCGATGCGGATTCGGGGGCAACCGGGTTCGGCGAGGAGGCGTGCGGCGGCCACGGGGGCGCGGCGGGCGCACCCGTCCGGGCTTTCAGGGCCCGTTCTCCTCGGAGCAGTGGTTGGGGACGCTGGCTTGCGGCTACGCCGCGTGTTGCACGCGGCAGCGTCCCAATGGGTGAGAATGATTCTCAATCATAAACAAATGTAAACAGCGTCGATTGCCCTCTTTTCCTCCCTTCCGAGCCATGTCCGACCTGTCTTTCGACCTTCTGCTGTCGCCTGCCTGCAACATCGTCCGCCGCCGCCTGCTGGGGGCCCTTGCCGGGGCGGCCGTCCTGCCGGGCTGCGCCGGCGCGCCGCCGCCCGCCGCGCCGCAGCGCTTCGACCCGGCCCGCCGCATGGGCCCGAGCGTGTGGGACGAGGGCGGCTCGCGCCACTACCGCTTCGAGCGCGTCGTAGCGGCTGCCGCCAGCGGCCGCCGCTACCGGCTGTGGCTGGCCTGGCCGCGCCGCGCGGCGCCGGCGGGCGGCCATCCGCTGGCCTGCCTGCTGGACGGCAACGCCGTGGCCGACACCCTGGGCGCCGCACAGTTCGACGCGCTGGCCGAGGCCGGCGACGCGCCGGCGATCCTGGCGATCGGCCCCGACAGCGACCTGCGCTTCGACGTGGCCCAGCGCGCCTACGACTACACGCCGCCGGTGCGCGGCGACGGGCCGACCTGGGACGACGAAGTGCTGCAGCGGCGGGGCGGCGGCGCGGACGCGTTCCTCGACTTCATCGCCGGGCGGGCCCTGCCGGCGCTGGCGGCGCGCGCCCCGCTGGACGCGCGGCGCCACACCCTCTGGGGCCACTCCTACGGCGGCCTGTTCGTGCTGCATGCGCTGCTGCGCCAGCCGCTGCTGTTCTCGCGCTATGCGGCGGCCGACCCGTCGCTGTGGTGGCAGGAGGGCTTCATCCTGCGCGAGGCCGGCCAACCGGCGCCCCTGCCGGCCGGGCGCGAGACCGCGCTGCTGCTGATGCAGGGCGCCTCGGCGGACGAGCGCGGCCCCGCGCCGCCGCCGGCCGGCGCCGACGCGGCACGCGTCGAGCGCATGCGGCGGCAGCGCGCCTCGGTGCCGCCGGAAGCCGGCCGCATGCTGGTCGACAGGCTGGGCCGCCGGCCCGGCATGCGCGCCGAGTTCCGTGCCTTCCCGGGCGTGCCGCACGGTCCGATGCTGGCGGCCTCGCTGCCCGCCGCGCTGGCGCTGGCCGCCCGGGCGCCGGCCGGGATGCAAACGGGATGAACGCCTACCCGCGTTCGGGCGCGCCGTCCGGCGGGCGGCGCGCCGGCGCGGGCTAAGCTGCCACGCGTACCCGTATCAAAGGAGAGATGCAGATGATGAAGCTGACCGCGCTGCTGGCCGCCGGCACCGTCCTCGCGGGCTGCGTGGTGGCGCCCGAGCCGCCCCCGCCGCACCACCACCGTCCGCCGCCCGGCGCCTACGGCGACCGCGACCGGGACGGCGTGCCCAACCGCTACGACCGGGACCGCGACAACGACGGCGTGCCGAACCGCTACGACCGCCGGCCGGGCGATCCCTACCGGCGCTGACGGGCCGGCCCGCCCTCAGCGGGCGGGCTGCTCCACCCGGACGCGCGCGTTCGGCGCCTCGCCGAACATCTCCGGCGCGTACATCGCCTCGACGCGGCTGGGCGGCAGCGTGAAGTCGCCGGCGTTGTTCAGGCGCACCGTGTACTCCATCTTCACCGTGCCCTTGGGCAGGTACTCGTAGTAGCTGCGGAAGGCCTCGAAGCTGCGCTCCTCGAAGGCCGGCCAGCCGGCGCCGCTGCTCTGCTTCTCGCCCTGCGTGGCGATCTGCGAGTCGCGGCCCAGGCCGCTGCCCAGGATGGTCGCGCCGCCCGGGATCGGGTCGGTGATCACCACCCAGGTCATGTCGGCGCTGGCGTTGACTTCCAGCGTCACGCGCAGGATGTCGCCGCGCGTGTACTTGCCGCTGGCGGCCTGCTCGACCGGCGTGACCGTCTTCTTGATCGCGTAGCCGGCCGCGAAGGGTGCCTTCAACTGCACCGCCGCGAGCGACTGCACCGTGAGCCACGGCCGGCCGCTGCCCTGCTGGGTGACCAGCAGCGTGTCGCGGCCGGCGTTGCCCGTGGGCCAGGGCAGGAACATCGTGTTGTTGCGCAGCGCGCCGGGCGAGGCCGGCGCGCCGAACATGCTGCGCCGATGCATCGCGCCGCCGGCATCGCTCGCCTTCACGCGCTCGACCTGGCTCCAGTCCACCTGCGCCTTCGTCTCGCCGAGCTGGGCGGCGGTGAGGCCGGCGACTGGCTCGCTCTCGAAGGTCTTGCTGAACTTCTCCAGCGCCAGGCCGCCCCACAGGTTGGCGGTGGTGGTGTGCCATGCGCCGCGCTGCTGGCGGCCGATGAAGCCGCTGGCCAGGCGGCCCAGGTCGTCCTTCCAGCCCGGATCGTCCATCACCGCCAGCAGCAGCCGTGCGGTGTTGACGTCGCCGTTGGTCATCAGCCACCACCAGTAGTCGTCCTGCTCGGTGCTGAAGATCAGCTTCGTGCCCTGGTACGACAGGCGCGCCTTCAGCACGTTGTTCGCCTCCTCGATGCGCTGCGCGCGCTGCGGCACGTCCTTCACGCGCCTGAGCACGTTCAGCCAGTCGATCACCGCGCTGGTGGGCCACTGGTTGGGCGCGATGGTCAGGCTGGTGGTCATGCCGCCGGTGGCCTTGCCGTAGCGAGACAGCGCCTCCAGCGCGGCCAGCTTGCGCACGTCCAGGTCCTTGCGCGGGCTCCAGAAGCTGCGCTGGATGCGGCCCTCGACGAAGGCGATCAGGCCGCCTTCCATCGGCGCGCGCACGTCGTCGGGCAGGGCGAAGGCCGGGTCGATGGAGGCCGCCTCGTTTGTCGCCGCCAGCAGGTAGCTGGTGAGGATGTCGCTGCCGCGGTTGGCGTCGCCATCGCGCGGCGGGAAGTAGTTCGCCAGGCCGTCGCTGTCGAGGTAGCCCGGCATCTGCGCCACCACCGTCTGCCACAGCTTCGCGTCGCGCAGGCCGATGGACTTGCTGGCTTTTTGCTCCAGGCAGACGAAGGGGTAGTTGGCGAACCAGTCGCGCACGCCGGGCAGGCCCTCGGCCAGGCGCGGCTGCAGCGCGAGCTTGAGGCCGCCCCTCTTTTGCCCGCTCTCGGGCAGGGCGTCGGCGGGCGGGCCGACGTCGAGCGTGAACGGCCCGTCCACCTGTGCCAGCGTGGCCTGCTGCACCGTCAGCGGCACGGCGGGCACGATGCGCTGGCCGAGCTTGAGCGCATCGCTCGCGCCGCCGGCCTGGTCCTTCGCCTCGATCTCCCACAGGATCGCCTCGGCGCGCGTCTGGCCGAGCTGCGCCGGCGCCGTCACGTCCCAGGCCACCTCGCGCGCCTCGTTCGGCGGGATCTCCACCGTCTTCGGCTCCAGCGTCAGCAGCGTAGCGCGCGGCGCCACCTCCACCTTCATCGCCTTGGCCGTGGTGTTGCGCAGCGTGAGCTGGGCGCGGAACTGGTCGTCCTCGCGCACCAGCGGCGGCAGGCCGCTGATGATCTGCAGGTCCTGCGTGCTCTGGATGCGCGCCTCGCCGGTGCCGAACAGGCCCGTGCCGGCGTCGGCCACCGCGACGATGCGGAAGGTGGTGAGCGCGTCGTTCAGCGGCACCGTCACCTGCGCCTGGCCGTTGGCGTCGAGCACCACCTTCGGGTTCCACAGCAGCAGCGTGTCCAGCAGTTCGCGCGTGGCACCTTTGCCGCCGCCGCCGCCGGCGGGCACGGCCTTCTTGCCGTAGTGGCGGCGGCCGACGATCTCCATCTGCGCGGTGGAGGTCGAGACGCCCCAGCTGCGCCGCTGCATCATGGCTTCGAGCAGGTTCCAGCTCGTGTTGGGCAGCAGTTCCAGCAGCGCCTGGTCCACTGCGGCCAGCGCCACCTCGGCGCCGGCGGCGGGCTTGCCGTCGGGCAGCTTGGCGCTGATGGTCACCAGCGCCTTGCCGCGCACGGTGTAGCTGGGCTGGTCGGTGGCGACCTTCACGTCGATCTGGTGCGCCTGCGTGCCGACGCGGATCTCGGCCATGCCGAAGCGGTAGGCCGGCTTGCTCAGGTCGACCATCGCGGTGGGCGCCACATATTCCTTGCCTTCCACCCAGAAGGCCGTCCACCACTCGCGCGGCGCCTTCCAGCCCCAGGTGAAGAAGGAGTACCACGGCACCTCGCGCAGCCGCCCGCGCAGCGCCAGCACGCTGACGTACGCGTTGGGGCCCCACTCGGGCTTCACGGTCAGGCTCACGGTCGGGTCCTGCCCGTTGAGCTGCACCACGTGCGTCTCGACGATGCCCTCGCGCTCCACCGCCACCAGCGCGGTGGCGTGGCGGAAGGGGCTGCGCACCTGGAACTTCGCCACCTCGCCGGGCTGGTAGCTCTTCTTCTCGGGCAGCACGTCGATGCGGTCGTGGTCCTCGCCGCCGAACCACAGCTCGCCCTGCTTGGTCACCCACACGGTGCTGGCGGCCTGGCTCTTGCGGCCCTCGCCGTCGGTGGCGGTGGCGACCAGCTCGACCTGGCCCGCCTCCTTGAGCTGCGATTCGCACAGCAGCAGGCCGCGCGCGTCGCTGCTGCCGCTGCACACCACGCCCAGCGGCCTGGTCTCGGTCTTGTTGTCGTAGGTGTAGAAGCCGCCCACCATGCGCTTGCGGCTGGTGGTGGTGATGCGCGCGACGGCGCTCACCTCCAGCTTCGCGCCGGCCTGCGGCTTGCCCGCGAGGTCCAGCGCCAGCGCCTGGAACTTCAGCTTGCGGTCCACCGAGATCCAGTTCTCGGTCTTCAGCCCGGCGACCACGGCGGCCGGCCACAGCGTCTGCACGCTGCGGATCGTCTGCACCTCGCCGTTGGGGTCGGAGTAGGTGGCCTCGATCAGCAGTTCGCGCGGCGTGGCCCGCACCTTCGGCACCTTGTCGATGGTGACGCGGCCGGCGCCCTCGCGGTCCAGCGTGACGGGCAGCTTGTCGGCGATGACGCGCGTGTCCTGCGCGGCCTCGGGCTCCTCCTCGCCGGCGGCGGAGGCGGCGTCTTCGTCGCGGCGCGGCGGCGAGAAGCTGAAGCCGTCGTAGTCGGCCCAGCCCAGGTCCTTGCCGCGCACCATGGCCGACACGCGCACCGGCAGGTTGGCCGCCGCGCCGCCCGAGACGTAGTTCACCTGCACTTCGGTCGGCACGCTCGCCACCGCCACCAGCGGCTTCTTGTCGGCCGGGCCGACGCGGCCCTCCAGCACCGGCAGGCGGAATTCCTCGACGCGGAACTGGCCGGTCTGGAAGCTGCGGCCGCCGCGGTCCTCGTCATCCTCGTCCCCGTTGCGCTTGCCGTTGCCGGCCGTGCGCAGCTCGATCTGGTAGACGCCCAGCTTGGCTGCGGGCGGGATGTGGAAGCTGTTCTCCGCGCTCAGGCCGCCGGTGGCCGTCTTGCGCCAGGCCAGCGGCTGGGTGAACTCCTGGCCGCTGCCCACGTGGGTGATGACCAGCTTGCCCGGCTGCGAGGAAGGCAGGCCGAAGCCCTGCGCCGTCTGCGTGCGGATCAGGTGCTTCATCGACACCGTCTCGCCGGCGCGCAGCAGCGGGCGGTCGAGCACGGTGTGGGCCACCACGTCGGCCTCCACGTCCTGGCTGGTGGGCGCGTTGAAGCGCCACGGCTCGATGCCGCGCTGCCAGTCGCTCCACACGAAGGCCAGGTCTTCCACGCCCTCGTCGTCCCTGGCGCGCGCGCTGACGAAGTAGGCCGGCTCGTGGTAGTCGTCCTCGCCGGAGCAGTTGGGCGGCTGCGGCGGCACGCCCGCGAGCTGCGCCAGGCCGTTGGCGTCGGTGCGCGCCGTCGCCACCTCCTTGCCGCGGCAGTCCGAGACGCGCACGGCGGCGTTCGCCACCGGCTTGCCCTTGTCCAGTGTGGTCACCCAGGCCAGCGCGTTCTCGCGGCCCAGCTTGAAGTGCACCGCCAGGTTGGTCGCCAGCGCGGTGGTGCGCACGTACATCGTGCGGCCGGCGCCGTAGCGCTCGTCCAGCAGCGCGTCGCCCAGCTTGCCCGAGGCGATCTCCAGCACGTGGAAGCCGGGCGTGAGCGGGATGCCGACCACCTCGAAGGGGCGCGGGTCGCTGCCGGCCTTGGGCATGTCCAGCGTCTTCGCGCCGGGCTGGCTGCCCACCAGCGAGACCATGCGCGTCTGCACGTACTCGCGCTCGTTGCGGTCGATGACCGGCGGCAGCGGCACCTTGCTGTCCCGGCCGGCGGCGGCGCGCGACACGGTGTAGCCGTCGTAGCGCCGGACCTTGCGGAACCACGCGATGATCTCGGCGTCGGTCTGCGGGTTCAGGTCGCTCACCTTGCCGGGCGTGAGGGCGTGCACCTGCAGGGCGGGCTCCACGCGGCGCACCGTCACCGGCATCATCGCCACGCCATCGGGCTCGGCCAGGCGCTCGACCACGCCGAAGGGCGAGGCGGCGAACTTGGCCAGCGGCGGCATCGCGCCGGTGGCGGTCTGCAGCGGGAAGCTGCCGGGCTCGGCCAGCGTGCGGCCCGAGGCGTCCTCGAAGCCCGAGGGCAGCTCGATGGTGAAGGGCGTCTGTTCGGGGAAGGGTGGGGGCAGCGTCACCGAATCGACCACCGCGTCCTCGCTCGCGTTCTCGTCCTCGAAGCGCGGCCTGACGGTCTGCCCGCCGCCCTTGGCGACGATCTTCGCCGCCAGCGCGCGCGTGACGGGCGCATTGAAGCGAAGCTGCATGGGCTTGAGCGGCAGGCAGGCGGCCTGCGCGTTCTCGCGCTCGCAGCTGAAGCTCGCCGCGAAGGGCTCGCGCACCTCGAAGGACAGGCGCCGCTCGACGTTGTTGGCGATGCCCGAGGGCGTCGCCACGCCCTTGCCGTAGACCAGTTGCACGCGGCCGCCCGGCGTGAGGGTGCGGTTGCACTGCAGCGTGAGGAAGCGCAGCGGCTCCTTCTTCGCGGCCTGCTCGTAGCCGCGGGCCTTGAGCAGGGCATCGCGCTGCTCGCCGGTGACCGGCTTCACGGGGATGCGCTCGCCCACCCCGTCGGCCGCGCACCACATGTTCGCCTGCACGCTCTCCGGCGTCGCCGGGCCGTTGAGCTGCAGCAGGAACATCTGCTCCTCGTCGATCTTCCCGTAGCTCGGCCAGTGGCTGCGCACGAAGGGGCCGCCGGTGTTGAAGCGGTAGCTGGCGGGGCCGGTCAGTTCCGCCCCGGACGCCGGCTTGAAGCCCGGCACCCGCGTGACCGTGCAGCGCACGCCCGGCGGCAGGTCGTTCTCGAAGTCGAAGACCCAGCGCTTGTCGGAGGTCCAGCGCCCGGTGCCCTTGCCGGCCTGCGCGTCGCTGCAGCTCACGGCGAGCGGGGCGGGCGCCTTCGGGTCGCCGAAGTTGACGGCCGCCTGGTCGAAGCTGGCCACCACCTGGCGTACGCGCGAGACCTCGCCCTGCGGCGTGAGGCTGGTGATCTGCAGCGCCAGCGCCGGGCCGGCGGCGAATCCCGCGACCGCCAGCGCCCAGGCCGGCAGCGTCATTCTTGTCGTTGTCTGGATGGGTCGGGTCACTTTCCTGGTGCCTCCTCTTGGACAGGGTCCGCAGGGTAGCCGATCCGCAAGGCGCTTCATCCGGCCTCCTAGAATCCGCTTTTCGTCGTGCCGGCCGCCGGGGGTGAAACGCCGACGCCCCCTGCTGTCACGCATGAAACGCCATTGGGAAATCGACGCGCTGCGCGGGCTGATGCTCGTGCTGATGACCGTCACCCACCTGCCGACCCGCTTCACCGACCCGCTGGGCCAGCCCTTCGGCTGGGTCTCGGCGGCCGAGGGCTTCGTGCTGCTGTCGGCCTTCATGACCGGGCTGGTCTACAGCCGCTACGCCCGCCGGGACGGCGTGGAGACGATGCGCCGCGCCTTCTGGCGCCGGGCCCTGAAGATCTATCTGTGCCACGCGGCGCTGCTGCTGTTCCTCTTCACCGCCATCGCCGCCGTCGGCCTGCGGGTGGAGCCGCCGGCGGTGCGCAACCTGCTCTCGTTCTACCTCGCCCAGCCGCGCGAGGGCTTCCTCTGGGGCCTGCTGCTGGTCTACGAGCCGGCGCTGCTGGACATCCTGCCCATGTACATCTTCTTCATGCTGATGAGCCCGTGGGTGCTGGCCTACGCGCTGCGCCACGGCTGGGCCGGCGTGCTGTTGGCCAGCGGCGCGCTCTGGGCGCTGGCGCAGTTCGGCCTGAGCGAGCGGCTGTACGGCCTGGCCGTGGCGTTCACGCACATCCCCGTGCCTTTCCACGAGATGGGCGCCTTCAATGCCTTCGCCTGGCAGTTCCTCTGGTTCGCCGGCCTGTGGCTGGGCGCGCAGCGCAGCGCGCCCGACGCGCCGCCGCTGCGCCTGGGCTGGCCGGTGGTGCTGCCGGCCGCGGCGGTCGCGCTGGCGGGCTTCGCCTGGCGGCACTTCGGCGCGCACGGCCAGGCCCCCTTCGGCGCCGACGTGCAGCTGAACCTGCTGGTCGACAAGTGGCAGCTCGGCCCGCTGCGCCTGCTGGACCTGATCGCCCTGGGCGTGCTGGCGGTGCGCTTCGGCCCGGCCCTGGCCCGGGCGCTGCCGCGCATGCGGTGGCTGGAGATGCTGGGCCGCGCCTCGCTGCCCGCCTTCTGCGCCCACCTGGTGGCGGTGCTGATCGTGCTGGCTTTCTGGGGCGACGCGCTGGACCGCCGCGGCTGGGTGCAGGACAGCCTGCTGCTGGCGGCGGTGCTGCTGTGGATGTTGGCGGTGGCGCGCGTCACCCAGGGGGCCGACGCGGCGCCGCCGGAGGAAAGCGTGCCGGACGCACCGGCCGCCGCCTCCCGCTGACCCCCGCCGGGCAGGGTGTCATGCCCTGCCTCTACCATCGCGCCTGTCGTTCACACCGTCTGGAGAACTGCGCATGCCGGTCGTTCTGGTCGCCAATCCGAAGGGAGGCGCGGGCAAGTCCACCCTCGCGACGAACATCGCGGGCTACTACGCGCGCCAGGGGCACGCGGTGATGCTGGGCGACACCGACCGGCAGCAGTCCTCGCGGCTGTGGCTGGGCCTGCGGCCGGCGCAGGCCGTGCCCATCCGCGGCTGGACGACGGACGGCGACGGCGCGCTGCTCAAGCCGCCGCCGGGCACCACCCACGCCGTGCTGGACTCGCCCGCCGGCCTGCACGGCAAGCGCCTGAAGGAGCTGCTGGCCCTGGCCGACCGCGTCATCGTGCCGCTGCAGCCCAGCCTGTTCGACATCTACGCCGCGCGCGACTTCCTCGACCGCCTGAGCGAGCGCATCGCAGGCACGAAGACCCGCGTCGGCCTGGTCGGCATGCGGGTGGACGGCCGCACGCTGGCGGCGCAGCGCCTGCGCGAGTTCGAGGCGCAACTGAGCGTGCCGGTGGTCGCCGAGCTGCGCGACACGCAGCTTTACGTGCAGCTGGCGGCGCGCGGGCTCACGCTGTTCGACATCGCGCCGGGCCGGGTGGAGCGCGACCTGGCGCAGTGGGCGCCGCTCACGGCCTGGCTGGATTGAGGGTTTCCCTGGAGCGGGGCTGTCCCGGCGCCGACATGCCGGGCGCCCCCGGGCGCGACAGAATCCGCCGCATGACCAAGAAGACCTTCCAGACCCTTCAGGACCTGGCCGCCTGCGTCGGCCAGGACGTCGCCACCAGCGACTGGCTCACCATCACCCAGGCCCAGGTGAACCAGTTCGCCGAGGCCACCGGCGACCACCAGTGGATCCACGTGGACGTCGAGCGCGCCAAGGCCGGCCCCTTCGGCGCGCCGATCGCGCACGGCTTCCTCACGCTGTCGCTGCTGCCGAAGATCTTCGAGGCCGGCGTGGAGGTGGTCGAGTCGCGCATGGGCGTGAACTACGGCCTGAACCGCGTGCGCTTCATGTCGCCGGTGCCGGTGGGCAGCCGGGTGCGCGGCCACATGAAGCTGCTGTCCAGCGAGCCGATCGATAACGGCGGCGTGCAGATGGTGTGGCAGACCACCATCGAGCTGGAGGGCGCCTCCAAGCCGGCCTGCGTCGCGGAATCGGTGGTGCGCCGCTACCCCTGAGCGGCGCCGCCGAAGCCGTTCTGGCGCCAGGCCTCGAACACCGTCACCGCCACCGCGTTCGACAGGTTGAGGCTGCGCTGCCCGGGGCGCATCGGCAGGCGCAGCAGCTGCGCCGGCGCAAAGCGCGCGCGCAGCGCGGGCGCCAGGCCGCGCGTCTCGGCGCCGAAGACCAGCCAGTCGCCGGGCCGGAAGGTGGTGCCGTGCACGCTGCCGGTGCCGTGCGTGCTCAGGCCGAACAGGCGGTCGGGCGCGGGGTGGCAGGCGGCGAGGAAGGCGTCCCAGTCCGCGTGGCGGCGCACCTCGGCGTACTCGTGGTAGTCCAGCCCGGCGCGGCGCAGCAGCCGGTCGTCCATCGAGAAGCCCAGGGGCTCGATCAGGTGCAGGTCGCAGCCGGTGTTGGCCGCCAGGCGGATCACGTTGCCGGTGTTGGGGGGAATCTCCGGCTCCACCAGGACGATGTGGAACATCGGCAGAGCATAGCGAGTCAAGGCGGGGCGGGCGTGCGTGCCAGCACCAGCGCATCCACCTGCGCCGCACCGGCTTCGCGCAGCGCCTGCGCGGCGGCGGTCAGCGAGGCGCCGGTGGTCATCACGTCGTCCACCAGCAGTACGCGGCGGCCGCGCACGAGGCCGGCGCGCAGCGGCTCCACGGCGAAGGCGCCGTGCAGGTTGCGCAGGCGCTGCGCGCGCGTCAGGCCGCTTTGCGGCGGCGTGTCGCGCAGCCGCAGCAGCAGGGCGGCGTCGCAGCGCTCCGGGGCCAGCCGGCGCGCCAGCTCCAGCGCCTGGTTGAAGCCGCGCTCGCGCAGGCGCCGCGGGAACAGCGGCATGGGCAGCACCCGGTCGGCCTGCGACAGCAGCGCGTCGGCGCCGGGGACGGCCCGCATCAGCGCGCACAGGGGAGCGGCCCAGCCCGGCTCGCCCTGGAACTTGAAGTGCCCGATGCAGTCCGGCCACGGCCACACGTAGTCGCAGGCGGCCAGGCAGGTGTCGAGCGTGCCGGGATGCCGCAGGCAGCCGCCGCAGCGCGCCACGCCGGCGGGCACGCGCAGCGCGCAGCCGCGGCAGCGCGGCACGGCCGGCGCGAAGCGGGCCACGCAGGCCCCGCACAGCGGGCGCCCGGGCCAGGCGCGGCACAGGGCGCACTGGCTGGGCAGGGCATCGAGGCCGCGGCGCAGCAGCCCGCGCGCGGCGGAAGGAATGGACATGGCTTCCTATACTGGCGCGCCTTGGCCAGGCCGCACGCCCCGCAGCGGGGAGGACGCGGCCGCCTTCGTGCGTTATTGCCCATGCCTGCCGAATCCGACCGTCGCCCGCCGACCATCGACCCCGTGGCCGCGGCCCGATGGGCGCGGCTGGCGCCCGGGTCCGCATCGCCATGGCTGCACGAGGAGGTGGGCCGGCGCATGGAGGAGCGGCTGCAGTGGATCACCGCGCGTCCCGCGCGCTGGGCCGACTGGTCGCCCCTGCGCGGCGGGCTGCAGGCGCATGCGCGCGTGGCGGCGCGCTACCCGCAGGCGCAGCGCCACGTGATCGAGCCGGCGCTAGCGCTGCAGCCGGCGACCGCGCAGGCCCTGGCCGCGCCCTGGTGGAGCGCGCGCCGCTGGCGCGGCGGCGACCCGTTCGCGCCGCCGCCGGCGTCCGGCGTCGACCTGCTGTGGGCCAACATGGCCCTGCATGCCGAGGCCGACCCCGAGGCGCTGATCGCCCGCTGGCACCGCCTGGTCGCCGTCGACGGCTTCCTGATGTTCTCCTGCCTCGGCCCCGACACCGTGCGCGAGCTGCGCGCGCTGTACGCGTGCCTGGGCTGGCCGCCGGCGGGCCACGAGTTCACCGACATGCACGACTGGGGCGACATGCTGGTCCACGCCGGCTTCGCCGAGCCGGTGATGGACATGGAGCGCATCGTGCTGACCTGGTCCACGCCCGAGGCGGCGCTGGCCGAGCTGCGCACGCTGGGCCGCAACCTGCATCCCGCGCGCTTCGGCGCCCTGCGCGGCCGGCATTGGAAGCGCGCATTGCTCAATGCCCTGGCCGGCCTGGCCGTGCCCGGCGAGCACGACGGCCGCATCGCCATGACCTTCGAGGTCGTCTACGGCCATGCCTTCCGGCCGGTCCCGCGTGCCAGGGTGGCTGGCGAGACCGCCGTGCCATTGGATGATCTGCGCGCCATGCTCGGGCGCAACCGGCCCGGCTGAGCGAAGACGCTCACGATGCCCACGCTACAATGATTCGTTGCGTGTACCCCGGGGGATGGTCCCCCGACCAGAGCCCGCCGCATGCCCGTGTTGTGCTTGTGCGTCCGGCCCTGCGCGCCCCATCGATCCGCTGAACTCGTACGTGCCGAATCCCGTGTTCCGCTTCGCCACCGTTTCGGGCCAGACCATCCACTGGTTCCTGAAGCGCAACTGCTCGATCACGCCGAGCCAGCTGGGCTGGCTGTACGCGTCGTTGTGCGTGGTGTCGCTGGCCATCGGCTTCGGCTTCTGGGTTCGCGGCGCACGCCTCGTGCTGCCCTTCGCCTGGCTGGAGCTGGCGGCGGTCGGCGTGGCCTTCCTCTTCTACGCCCGCCATGCCACCGACGGCGAACGCATCGCCCTGCAGGAAGGCCGGCTGGTCGTCGAGCTCGAAAACGGCGGCAGCTGCGAGCGCACCGAATTTCTTTCGCATCAGGTCCGCATCGAACCCCAGGCAGGCGACCGCTCGCTCATCGAGTTGTCGGGTCCGGGGTGTGCGGTGCGGGTGGGCCGCTACGTGCGGCCCGAGTTGCGCCCGGCGCTGGCGAGGGAGATCCGCATGGCCCTGCGCGGCGCCTGAGGCGCGCGGGCCGGCGGGGAGACAAGGCCGGTGGATTCAGTTTGGAAGCATTGAACAAGTGAACACGATGAAGAGCATTTGGACCAAGCCGGCGGGCCTGCTGCTGGCGGCCGGCGCGGCATTCAGCGGCGCGGCGCATGCAGTCAACGACCTGCCCGGCGGCCCGGCCGTGCGCCAGCTCAATCTTCCGGTGGGCGTGACCAAGGTGTCCCAGGAGCAGTACACGCTGCACTGGGGCCTGATGATCCTGTGCACGGTGATCTTCATCGGCG
Organism: Xenophilus sp.; assembly: GCF_044462705.1. Taxonomy (NCBI): domain Bacteria; kingdom Pseudomonadati; phylum Pseudomonadota; class Betaproteobacteria; order Burkholderiales; family Comamonadaceae; genus Xenophilus; species Xenophilus sp. Next base: position 9,866 of record NZ_JBIQNC010000019.1, on the reverse strand, counting down.
TGTTCTCGGTCATGTTCTATTCGATCTGGAAGCACCGCAAGTCGGTGGGCCACAAGGCCGCCAACTTCCACGAATCGGTGGTGGTGGAAGTCGTCTGGACCATCGTCCCCTTCATCATCGTGATCCTGATGGCGCTGCCGGCCACCAAGCTGCTGGTGGCGCAGAAGGACACCACCAATGCCGACCTCACCATCAAGGTGACCGGCTACCAGTGGAAGTGGGGCTACGACTACCTCAAGGGCGAGGGCGAGGGCCTGTCCTTCATCTCCACGCTGCTGCCCGAGCATCGCCGCCTGTCCGACGAGGGCGCGCGCGGCGAGGTGCCCGACAACTACCTGCTGGCGGTTGACAACCCGCTGGTGGTGCCCGAGAAGCAGAAGATCCGCATCATCACCACCGCCAACGACGTGATCCACGCCTTCGCGGTGCCGCAGTTCGGCATCAAGCAGGACGCCATCCCCGGCTTCGTGCGCGACACCTGGTTCCGCGCCGAGCAGACCGGCGACTTCTACGGCCAGTGCCAGGAGCTGTGCGGCAAGGAGCACGCCTACATGCCGATCCACGTGAAGGTGGTGTCCGCGGCCGACTACACCGCCTGGGTCGACCAGAAGAAGAAGGAAGCCGCCGCCAAGCAGGACGACCCGAACAAGGTCTGGACGCTGCCCGACCTGCTGGCCCGCGGCGAGAAGGTCTATGCCGCCAACTGCGCGGCCTGCCACCAGGCCAACGGCAAGGGCGCCGGCCCGATCAAGCCGCTGGACGGCTCGCAGGTGGTGCTGGACGCCGACCACACCAAGCAGATCCACGTGCTGCTCAACGGCCAGAACAACGGCGCCATGCCCTCCTGGAAGCAGCTGAGCGACACCGACCTGGCGGCCGTGGCCAGCTACACCAAGAACAGCTGGTCCAACAAGACGGGCCAGATCGTGCAGCCGGCCGAGGTGCTGGCCGAGCGCGGCAAGTAAGCCGCGGTGACGAGATAGAGCAAGGAAGAGACCCATGAGCGCAGTCCTCGATCCCCACGGTCACGCCGCCCCCGGCGGTCACGCGCACGACGACCACCACGACCACCATGCACCCACCGGCTGGCGCCGCTGGGTGTTCGCCACCAATCACAAGGACATCGGCACGCTGTACCTGCTGTTCAGCTTCACCATGCTGATGATCGGCGGCCTGCTGGCGATGCTGATCCGCGCCGAGCTGTTCCAGCCCGGCCTGCAGCTGGTCAACCCCGAGCTGTTCAACCAGTTCACCACCATGCACGGCCTGATCATGGTGTTCGGCGCCATCATGCCGGCCTTCGTGGGCTTCGCGAACTGGATGATCCCGCTGCAGATCGGCGCCAGCGACATGGCCTTCGCGCGGATGAACAACTTCAGCTTCTGGCTGATGATCCCCGCGGCCATCATGCTCGTGGCCTCGTTCTTCATGCCCGGCGGCGCCCCCGCCGCGGGCTGGACGCTCTACGCGCCGCTGACCCTGCAGATGGGCCCCTCGATGGATGCCGGCATCTTCGCGATGCACATCCTGGGCGCGTCGTCCATCATGGGCTCGATCAACATCATCGTCACCATCCTCAACATGCGCGCCCCCGGCATGACGCTGATGAAGATGCCGATGTTCTGCTGGACCTGGCTGATCACCGCCTACCTGCTGATCGCGGTGATGCCCGTGCTGGCCGGCGCCATCACCATGACGCTGACCGACCGCCACCTCGGCACGCACTTCTTCAACCCCGCCGGCGGCGGCGACCCGGTGATGTACCAGCACATCTTCTGGTTCTTCGGCCACCCCGAGGTCTACATCATGATCCTGCCGGCCTTCGGCATCGTCAGCCAGGTGGTGCCGGCCTTCGCCCGCAAGAAGCTGTTCGGCTACGCCTCGATGGTGTACGCCACCGCGTCGATCGCGATCCTGAGCTTCATCGTGTGGGCGCACCACATGTTCACCACCGGCATGCCGGTGACGGGCCAGCTGTTCTTCATGTACGCGACCATGCTGATCGCGGTGCCCACGGCGGTGAAGATCTTCAACTGGATCGCCACCATGTGGCAGGGCTCGATGACCTTCGAGACGCCGATGCTGTTCGCGGTCGGCTTCATCTTCGTGTTCACCATGGGCGGCTTCACCGGCCTGATCCTGGCCGTCGCGCCGGTGGACATCCAGCTGCAGGACACCTACTACGTCGTGGCCCACTTCCACTACGTGCTGGTGGCCGGCTCGCTCTACGCCATGTTCGCGGGCGTGTACTACTGGATGCCCAAGTGGACCGGCGTCATGTACAACGAGTGGCGCGGCAAGGTGCACTTCTGGTGGTCGCTGATCTCCTTCAACGTCACCTTCTTCCCGATGCACTTCCTGGGCCTGGCCGGCATGCCCCGCCGCTACGCCGACTACCCGATGCAGTTCGCCGACTTCAACGCGATCGCCTCGATCGGCGGCTTCGCCTTCGGCCTGGCGCAGGTCTACTTCTTCCTGTTCATCGTGCTGCCGTGCATGCGCGGCAAGGGCGAGCCCGCCCCCCAGAAGCCCTGGGAAGCCGCGGAAGGCCTGGAGTGGGAAGTGCCCTCTCCGGCGCCCTTCCACACCTTCGAGAACCCGCCGCGCCTGGACGCCACCGCGACCAAGGTGATCGGCTGAGCCCGGGAACGGTCCGCACGACATGCCGATGACGCCCGAACAGAAGAAGGCCAACCGGAAGATGGGGCTGACGCTGGCCACCATCGCGCTGGTGTTCTTCGTCGGCTTCGTGGTGCGCATGGTCTGGCTGGGGCGCTGAGTACATGGGCCTCGGTACCCGTCTTCGCCGCGAGAACGCCCGCATGGTGGGCAAGCTGGCCGTCGTCGCGGCCGGCATGTTCGCCTTCGGCTACGCGCTGGTGCCGCTGTACCGCGCCATCTGCGAGGTCACGGGCATCAACATCCTGTCGCTGTCGGAGTTGCAGGTGCCCGGCGGGGCCAAGGGCGGCGCCGACGTGCGCGTGCCGGCCAACACGCAGGTGGACACCTCGCGCACCATCACCGTCGAGTTCGACGCCAACGCGCGCGGCCTGTGGGAGTTCCATCCTGCGCAGCGCTCGATGGAAGTTCATCCCGGCGAACTGCACACGGTGATGTACGAGTTCCAGAACACGCAGAACCGCCGCATGGCCGCGCAGGCCATCCCCAGCTACGCGCCGCAGCAGGCAGCGCCGTACTTCAACAAGCTGGAGTGCTTCTGCTTCAACCAGTACACGCTGGACGCCGGCGAGAAGAAGGAATGGCCGGTCGCCTTCGTGATCGATCCGAAGATCTCGAAGGACGTGAAGACGATCACCCTGTCGTACACCTTCTTCGAGGTGGGCGGCAGGACGCCGCCGGCGCCCACGGCAGCCGCCTCGACGGCGACGGAGCCGCGCTCATGAGCAGCCGGTCCTCGCTCTGGCAGACCTTCAAGGCCGTCGGCTGGGGTTTCTTCGGCGTGCGCAAGAACAGCGAATACCAGAAGGACATCGCCCGCCTGTCGCCGCTGCACATCGTCGCGGTGGGCTTCGTGGCGGTGCTGTTGTTCATCGGCGTGCTGATCGCGCTGGTGAAGCTCGCCGTGGCATGAACGCCGCCAGCCGCATGCGAGCCCGTATCGATCGATCGAGAGTCAAGAAGAGAAGAGAAAGCCCCAGGAGCTGAAATGAGTTCGACCACCCACGGCGCCACGCCCTACTACTTCGTGCCCGGCCCCTCGCGGCATCCGGTCATGGCGGCCATCGGCCTGTTCTTCGTCATCCTCGGCGCGGCCCAGTGGATCAACGGCCACACCTGGGGCGCGTATTCGCTGGCCTTCGGCCTGCTGTGGTGGTGGATGGTGCTCTACCAGTGGTTCGGCGACGCCGTGCGCGAGAGCGAGGGCGGCCGGTACGGCCACAAGATCGACCTGTCCTACCGCTGGAGCATGAGCTGGTTCATCTTCTCGGAGGTGATGTTCTTCGGCGCCTTCTTCACGGCGCTGTGGTGGACCCGCACCCACTCGCTGCCGGCGCTGGGCAGCCTGGACAACGCGCTGCTGTGGCCCGACTTCAAGGCCGTGTGGCCCACCGTGCAGGCCGGCGCCACCGGTTCGCCGGCCGGCATCGTCGAGCCCTTCCAGACCGTGGGCCCGTTCTGGCTGCCCACCATCAACACCGCGCTGCTGCTGACCTCCGGCGTGACGCTGACCATCGCCCACCATGCGCTGCGCGCCGACCACCGTGCGCAGTGCATCCGCTTCATGTGGCTGACGGTGCTGCTGGGCTTCGTCTTCCTGTGCGTGCAGGGCTACGAGTACTTCCACCTCTACACCGAGCTGAACCTCAAGCTCAGCTCCGGCGCCTACGGCTCGACCTTCTTCATGCTGACCGGCTTCCACGGCCTGCACGTGTTCATCGGCATGCTGATGCTGCTGTTCATCGCCCTGCGGCTGATGCGCGGCCACTTCACGCCCGAGCGCCACTTCGGCTTCGAGGGCGCGGCCTGGTACTGGCACTTCGTGGACGTGGTCTGGCTGGGCCTGTACATCCTGGTCTACTGGATGTAAGGCCACGACGCAGGATGACCCGGCAACAAAAAAGCGCCGCAAGGCGCTTTTTTACTTGGGGCGTGGCCGCCGGGCCGCGGCAGCTGGCCTCAGTGGCCGACCGGCAGGCCCCCTGGCTGGATGTAGCCGAGCTTCCAGGCCAGCAGGATGCACAGGAACAAAAGCACCGACAGGCCGATCCGAACCGTCAGCGCGCGCACCATGCCGCCCGTCTTGGCCCGGCCGTCTCGGCCGTCCCGCAGCATGAAGTAGAGCGCCCCGCCCAGGCTGGCCAGGATGCCCACGAAGGCCAGGGCCACGATGTATTTCATGAATCCGATTATCCGCCTCGCGGCGCTGCGGCGCCGCCGCTGCCCCACCCGTCCATGAAGCCCGTCGTGCTCGAAGAACCGGGCCGGCCCCGGCGCAGCCCGCTGCGTTTCTGGCTGGTCACGCTCGCCACGCTGGCGATGATCGCGCTGACCCTGTCGCTGGGGCGCTGGCAGCTCTCGCGCGCAGCCTACAAGGAGGCGCTGCAGGCCGGCATCGAGGCCCAGAAGGACTATCCGCCGCTGGACATGGAGACCTTCCTGTCCATCGAGCAGCCGGCCACCGAGATGCACCGCACTGTGCACCTGCGCGGGCTGTGGCTGCCGGCGCAGACGGTCTACCTGGACAACCGGCAGATGCACGGCGTGGCGGGCTTCTACGTGCTCACCCCGCTGGCGCTGGAGGGCACCGAGCAGGCGGTGATGGTCCAGCGCGGCTGGGTGCAGCGCAACTTCGTGGACCGCACGCAGCTCCCGCCGGTGGACACCCCCACCGGCCTGGTGGACGTGCAGGCGCGCATCGAGCCGCCGCCGTCGCAGCTCCTGCAACTGGGCGCCGATCTGCCCGCGCAGCCGGCCGCCACGGCCGACCCCGGGCCCACCAAGGCTGCTGACGCAGCGGTGTCGCGCATCCGGCAGAATCTGGACCTCGCGGCCTTCCGCACCGAAACCGGCCTGCCGCTGCGCACCGAGGTGTCGCTCCAGCAGATCGGGCCCGCCTCGGAAGGCCTGCAGCGCGACTGGCCGCCCCCGGCGCTCGGCATCGAAAAGCACTACGGCTATGCCTTCCAGTGGTTCGGCCTCGCCGGCCTGCTGGTCATCCTCTATGTCTGGTTCCAACTCATCGCTCCCCGCCGCCGTCGCTGACGAGCCGCTGGGCCTGACCGTGCATTCGATGCCCACGCCGCGCGAGGCGCTCGGCGGGCAGGAGCAGGCGCGCCGCACCGCGCTGGGCCGCTGGAAGATGATCGCCGTGCTGCTGTGCTGCGCGGCGCCGGTCATCGCTTCCTACTTCACCTACTACGTGATCCGCCCCGAAGGCCGCCGCGTGTACGGCGAGCTGATCGATCCGCAGCGCGAGCTGCCCGCCGTCACCGCGCGCACGCCCGACGGCGCGGCGGTGGACCTGCGCAGCCTGAAGGGCCAGTGGCTGCTGATCGCCGTGGCCGACGCCGCCTGCGATGCCCTGTGCGAGCAGCAGCTGTACCTGCAGCGCCAGTTGCGCGAGAGCCTGGGCCGCGAGAAGGGCCGCCTCGACCGCGTGTGGCTGGTCTCGGACGAGGCGCCGGTGCCCGAGCGCCTGGCCAACGCCCTGCACGACGCCACCGTGCTGCGCGTGCCCCCGGCGCAGCTCGCGCAATGGCTCGCGCCGCAGGCCGGGCATGCGCTGGCCGAGCACTTCTTCGTGGTCGACCCGATGGGCCACTGGATGATGCGCTTCCCGGCGCGCATGGACGTGCCCGGCGCGGCCAAGGCCAAGCGCGACCTGGAGCGCCTGCTGCGCGCTTCCTCCTCCTGGGACAACGCGGGCCGATGAACACCTCGCAGCCGCTGTACGACCTCGCGCCCATCGCCTGGCTGCTCGGCGTGGGCGCGCTGCTGGCGCTGGGGCCGCTGCTCTGGGTCTGGCACCGCAACGCGGGCAGCGGGCCGGCCCGCCGGCTGCACGCGCTGACGGTGCTGACGCTGTTCCTCACCTTCGACCTGACGCTGTTCGGCGCCTTCACCCGGCTCACCGATTCCGGCCTGGGCTGCCCGGACTGGCCAGGCTGCTACGGCAACGCCAGCCCGCTGGGCGCCCGGCACGAGATCGCCATGGCGCAGGCGGCGCAGCCCACCGGCCCCGTCACCCATTCCAAGGCCTGGGTGGAGATGGTCCACCGCTACCTCGCCACCGGCGTCGGCGCGCTCATCCTGGCGCTGGCCGCCCTGACCTGGTGGGCGCGGCGCCGGCAGCGTGCCAGGCCCGTCCTGCGGGGGCAGGGCACGCATGAGGAAACGCCGGGCCGCCCCAAGCTTCCTCATCCCCCTCGGGGGGCGGGCCGGGCGCAGCCCGGTCCTGGGGGCACCATCAGCGCGTGGTGGCCTGCCGCCACGCTGGTGTGGGTGTGCATCCAGGGGGCGTTCGGGGCGCTCACCGTCACCTGGCGGCTGTACCCGGCCATCGTGACGCTGCACCTGCTGGGCGCCGTGCTGCTGCTGGCGCTGCTGTGCATCCAGGCTGTGCGCTACCGCCAGGCGGCCGCCGGCCGCGCACCTCTGTCGATCGGCGCCGGGCTGCGCACCCTGCTGTGGGCCGCCATGGCGCTGCTGGTGCTGCAGATCGCGTTGGGCGGCTGGGTCAGCACCAACTACGCGGTGCTCGCCTGCACCCAGTTCCCGCAGTGCCAGGGGAGCTGGTGGCCGCCGATGAACTTCGAGCAGGGCTTCCAGGTCTGGCGCGAACTCGGCCACACGCGCGAGGGCGTGCCGCTCGAATTCGCAGCGCTCACCGCCATCCACTACGTGCACCGGCTGGTCGCCTACGTGGTGCTGGCGGTGCTGGTTGTGGCGGCCGTGCGGCTGATGCGTGTGCCCGCGCTGCGGGCGCAGGGGCGCTGGCTGGCGGCGCTGGCGGCGCTGCAGCTGGCCACGGGCCTGGGCAATGTGCTGCTGGGCTGGCCGCTGGCCGCGGCGGTGCTGCACACCGGCGGCGCCGCCGCCATGGCCGTGGTGCTGACCTGGGCGCTGTGCGAGAGCCGGCGCCAGGGCGTGCCGGCCGCGGCGGATGAGCCGGCCGTCGTCCTGAAGGAGGTACCCGCGCGATGAGCACGCCGCTGTCCGCACAGGCCGCAGCCCGCTCCAGCGTGGTGCGCCAGTTCTACGCGCTGACCAAGCCGCGCGTGGTGCAGCTGATCGTCTTCTGCGCGCTCATCGGCATGGTGTTGGCCGTGCCGGGCGTGCCCTCGATGGCCGACGTGTGGCGCGCCTTCGTCGCCTGCTTCGGCATCTGGCTGGTGGCCGGCGCCGCGGCCGCCTTCAACTGCCTGGTCGAGAAGGGCATCGACGCGCGCATGAAGCGCACCGCCTGGCGGCCCACCGCGCGCGGCGAGCTGAGCGACCGGCAGACGCTCACCTTCTCTGCCGGGCTGTGCCTGGCGGGCTCGCTGCTGCTGTGGTTCGCGGTCAACCCGCTGACCATGTGGCTGACCTTCGCCACCTTCGTCGGTTACGCGGTGATCTACACGGTGGTGCTCAAGCCGCTGACGCCGCAGAACATCGTGATCGGCGGCGCCTCGGGCGCGATGCCGCCGGTGCTGGGCTGGGCGGCGATGACCGGCGAGGTCGGACCCGAGGCCTTCATCCTCTTCCTCATCATCTTTCTCTGGACGCCGCCGCACTTCTGGGCGCTGGCCCTGTACCGGGTCGAGGACTACCGCAAGGCCGGGCTGCCGATGCTGCCGGTGACGCACGGCAACGAGTTCACCCGGCTGCAGATCCTGCTGTACACGCTGATCCTGTTCGCCGCCTGCCTGCTGCCCTTCATCTACGGCATGAGCGGCTGGTTCTACCTGGCGGTGGCAACGGCCGTGAGCCTGGGCTTCTGCGGCTACGGCTTCGCGCTGTGGCGCTCGTACTCCGACGCGCTGGCGCGCAAGACTTTCCGCTTCTCGCTGATCCACCTGAGCGTGCTGTTCGCCGCATTGCTCGTCGACCACTACCTGCTCTGACCCATGCACAAGCGCGACGCACTCCGATCGATGGCCGCCCTGGCGGGCTGGGCCGGCGCTGCCTCGCTCGCCGGCCTGACGCTGGCGGGCTGCACCGAATCCAAGCCGAGCTTCAACGGCGTGGACATCACCGGCGCCGACTATGCGCGCGACTTCCGCCTGAAGGACACCTCGGGCCGGGAACGCACGCTGGCCGACTTCCGCGGCAAAGTGGTGGTGCTGTTCTTCGGCTACGCCCAGTGCCCTGACGTCTGCCCGACGACCATGGCCGAGATGGCCGAAGTCAAGCGCAAGCTGGGTGCGGAGGGCGAGCGGCTGCAGGTCGTGTTCGTCACCGTCGATCCCGAGCGCGACACGCCGGAGGTGATGAAGGCCTACATGGAGGCCTTCGACCCGGCCTTCGTGGCCCTCATCCCCACGCCCGAGGAACTGGCCGCGATGGCCAAGGACTACAAGGTCTACTACAAGAAGGTGGACGGCAAGACGCCCACCAGCTACTCGATGGATCACTCCGCCGCCAGCTACGTGTACGACCCCGAAGGGCGCCTGCGCCTGTACGCGCGCTACGGCGCCGGCGCGGACGCGATGCTGGCCGACGTGAAGGCGCTGCTGGCGGCATCCGCCGGGTGAGCCGGGCGGCGCGCGGCATGTCGGTCGAGCATCTGCGCGCGCGCAAGGGAGCCTTCCGCATCGCGCTCATCCCGCCCGAGGTCCTCGAGGCGCTGAGCGACGGACGGCTGGAGACCGTCAACCTCAACGAGTTCCTGGCGCTGGACACGCCCCGCCTGGCCCGCCGGGTGGCGGCCGACATCGGCCTGGATCCGGCGCACGAGCGCCTGGCCGACACGCTGGCGATGCTGGATGCCTTCAAGCCCATGCAGCGCCACACCCACATCGCCCGCGCGCTGTACGACCTCGCTGCGGAGCATCCGGAGCGCGACGCCGTCGCCCACCGGCTGGCCTCGCATCCGAGCGATGCCGCGCGCGGCTGGGCCACGCACTGGGTCTGCATCTCCGGCCTGGCGCTGCCGCAGCAACTGGCGGCCGTGCGGCGTTTTGCGGCCGACCCGCATTTCGGCGTGCGCGAGTTCGCCTGGATGGCGGTGCGCGATGCGGCGATCGCCGCCATCGACGAGGCCATCGGCCGGCTCGTGCCCTGGACGGCCGACGCCGACGAGAACATCCGCCGTTTCGCCACCGAGCTGACCCGCCCGCGCGGCGTGTGGTGCGCGCCGATCCCCGTCCTGCAGCGCGAGCCCTGGCGCGCGCTGCCGCTGCTGGAGCCGCTGCGCGCGGACG
>NZ_JBIQNC010000018.1:9350-40374 GCF_044462705.1 Xenophilus sp. | reverse complement strand
TCCGGTTTCATCTTCCACCTTAACAAGGTGTCATCGAAACCGGCAGCAGCCCAGATCGGCCTGCTGCCTCCTGGTCACCACCAGCGAACCTTCGATCGTACTGCGCGACTCCACCGGCCCCAGCGCTTGCTCCCAGAACTGATCGCGCAAACGCTCCTCCTGCGAGACGTAGGTGCTTCCGCTGCTGCTGGCCGCCGCCAAGCTATCCCCGATGACGTTGCCAAGAGCATTGGGCCTAACGCCAAGTCGTAGCCACATCGCCCCGCGCGCCAGCACTGGCGCGGGTTTGCGTGGCATGAGGGCGGCGTGCATGGCCGCAGATTCTGCCCCGCGCGCACGCGAAGGCGGTTTGACAGGCGCAAGCGGCCAAGGCAACAAGCCCGATTGGGGTACCGTAACCTGTGGTTGCTACACATTTCATAGCTTCTGGCGCCCGCCCCACGGGCGCTGTGGGCACTTTTTGCTCGAACAATTGAACCCAGTACTCAACCGAGCAAGCAACCTGCGGTACAACCCATGCAGCATCCCAACGCAACCCGCGTTTCGAGGAACCTTCACATGACCGCCATCGAGACCCGCCTGATCGAACGCCTGAAGCAACTGCCGCCCGGCCGCGTGGCCGAGGTGGTGGACTTCGTGGAGTTCCTGGCCGCGCGCGAGCAACGCGCCGCCGCCGCCCAGCGCCTGGGCGAAGCCTTCGCCAAGATCGACGCGCTGAACCTTGCGCCCATGTCCGAGGACGAGATCGAGCCGAGGTGCAGGCCTCTCGCCAGGAGCGCCAGGCCCGCCGCCAGGGCGCCTGAACACCAGGCCACCCATGCGCCTGGTCATCGATACCAACCTGCTGGTCTCCGGCGTCATCTTCAGGGGCCTGCCCCGCCAGTTGCTGGACGCCGCACGCGCGGGCGAGTTCGAGCTGTGCACCAGCGAGGTCTTGCTGGCCGAACTGCAGGGCGTGCTCGCTCGCGCCAAGTTCGCCCAGCCGCTGGCCCAGGCCGGGCAGACGCCGCAGGGCATCGTCGATGAGCTGCGCCGCCTGGCCGTCGTGGTCACGCCCGCCCACGTGCAACGCGTCGTGCCCACCGATGCAGACGACGACCACGTGCTGGCCGCGGCGCTGTACGCTGGCGCCGACCTCATCGTCTCGGGCGACCGGCGCGACCTGCTGCCGCTGGCGAGCTACGAAGGCATCGCGATCGTCACCGCACGCCAGGCGTGGGAGCGCCTGGCGCCGCAGGGCTGAGGCACCCAATTGCTATCGATTTCATAGCTGCTCGCGCTGGCAGGACGGGCGCTGCGGGCATTTTTTGCCTGAGGATTTGGCATTCGCCGATCGCGCGCTAGCGTCTCCACGTCAAGGCCGCGCAGCGCCCGAAGGGCTTGGCCTTGACGGCGCACCCACCCCAAGACGCTGTGGCTGTGCGGTGCAAGGCGACACGGGCGGCTTGCACCGCATGCCGAACCGCGCGGCCGTGGCTCGCCTGCTGGCCTGGCCACCGCCGAGAAGAACACAAGGACACGGCGCGCAGCGCCGTGTGGGAGTTGCTTGCGACGCCAGCACCACCACCACGCCCGCCAGTGCCCCGAAGCGCCGGCCAAGGAGGGAGCCCCCTCGGGGGGCGGACGGGCCTTGTGCCGGCGCGGCCGGTGTGCCCGCAAGGGCACCCGGCTGGGGCGGGCGGGGGCCAACCCCCAAGCCTCGCGCGCGCAGCGCGCCTGACCCAAGCCCTGCGCGAAGCGCCTGGCCGTAAGTTCAACGCGTGGTGACCGCGCGCAGCGCGCTGGCCAGAAGCTCTGCGGTGACGGCGAAGCCGTGACCGCACATGCCATGGTGTTCAAGCGCGCGGCGAGCCGCCAGAGCACGCCCAGGCTGGCCGTGCGCGCAGGCGCGAAGGGGCGCAAGACATAAGGGCGGTTGCCTGCGAACCCGAAGGGCGCGAGAGCCAGCACGAAGGTGATGGCGAAGCGGTGCCGCACCAAGCGAGCTTTGCGAGCGACTGCGGCACTTTGCGGGCAACAGGCCCTTATGTTGAATTGGCGCAGCCAATTCACCCCGCAGCGCCTGCCAGGGCGCGGCCGGCTCGATGCCGGCTGCGCCCTGCATCGATGTGCTGCGCGAAGCGCCTGGCTTGGAGGGCGCCCGCACGAGGCACGGCCGCCGATCGCGCACAGCGCAGCGCCGGCGCGGTCCTTGCCACGCAAGGGCCGTGACGAAGCGGACCACCCACCAGCCTGTCCACCGGCCGTAGCCTGTCCATCGTCACGGCCCGTCCCCATCGTCTTGCTCGGCCTCGCGCGCCAAGGCCTCCAGCAAGGCACTGGCGGCGTCTTGCGCCGCGGGCTGAGGCTCGGACACGTCCAGCGCCATCTGCTCGCCCTTGAGGCGGGTTCTGGCCCCCGGGTGCGTGGCCGCATGCACCTGCTGCAATTGCCGGATCGCCACCTGGGCGTAGATCTGCGTGCTGCTGATGTCCGCGTGCCCCAGCATCGCCTGGATGTGCCGGATGTCCGCGCCGCCCTCCAGCATCAAGGTGGCGCAGGTGTGGCGCCACAGGTGGCAGCCGCCGCGCTTGTCGATGCCGGCCGCCTGCACGCGCTGAGCCACCAGCGTCGAGAGCCACAGCGGGCTCAAGGGCAGGCCCTCGTTGCCCAGGAACAGGGTTTTGTCGTGCGGGTCCCAGGCGAACTGCTCGCGCGCTTCGTCCAGGTACAGCCGCACCCAGTGCAAGGCCCGCTCGCCCAGGGGGATGAGACGGTCTTTCTGGCCCTTGCCCTGGCGGATGAGGACCACCACCCGCTCGGCGTCGATGTCGTCGATGGCCAGGCCTGCGATCTCCATGCGCCGCATGCCGGTGGCGTACAGCACTTCCATCATGGCCCGGTCGCGCAGCCCGATGGGGGTGCCCACGTCCACGCCCGCCAGCACGCGCTCGGCCTCCTCGGCCGTGAGCACCGCGCGCGGCAGTCGCTTGATCTGGCGCGGCAGGTCCAGGTCGGCCGCGGGGTTGGCCGGGATCTCGCCCACCCTCGTCAGCCACTTGAAGAACCCGCGCAAGGGGATGACCTTGCCGCGCTGGCTGATGGCGGCCAAGGGCTCTCCATCCTTCTTGCGGTAGTGGAACAGCCACCTCTGGTAGCGCTCGAGCACCGCCCGGCTGACCTGCGTGGGGTGGGTCACGCCCCTGGCATCGGCCCAGGCGATGAACTCCCGGATGTAGCGCTCGGCGTTGTGCCGCCCGATCGGGGTGTAGCCCTTGACGCCCAGGTGCTCGATGTAGCGGTGCATCGCCGCCAGGAGGCCGCGCAGGTCGCCCGGGGCACCGGCGGCCGGGATGCTGGCGAAGGGGCGCCGCGGGTCGGCCTTGCGCTGGTAGGGGTGGGCGCCGGTGCGCATGGCAACGGTCGCGCTCAGGCGGCTGTGGCTGCGACTGCGACAGCGGCTAAGGAAGAAGTGCTTTTTAAGGCGTTGCGCAGCATGGGTGCGGCTTGTGGAGGGTTTTCGCCCTGCAGGCCGCATGGATGCAGCGCAAACGCCTCATCCACCTCACCCCGACCACCGCCCGACCGGGCACCGACCACGGGCCGACCGGCCCCCGACCGATGGCCGTTCAACCCCGACCGGTCAGCGTCGTAGCCATGCGGGCCGTCGTGGGTTTCATCGAGTTCGCGCACGTCCAGCAGGCCGTTGAGGTGGCTCATGTCTTCGTCGTCCTGGCTGGCGTCGTAGACCAGCTCGTACGCGTGCTGCGTGCCGCGCCGGTGCACCAGCACGTGCTCCAGCTCGACCAGGCGCGCGAGGTGGACCTTCAGCTGGGTGTCGCCCCAGGCGGTGGCGTCCCGCAGCTCGCGCCGCGTGAAGCGCACATCGGCGCGCGCGAGCCGGCGCTCGGCGCACTGGCGGGCCACCCAGTCGCGCAGCAGCACCAACAGGCGCCGCGTCTGCGGCGGCAGCTCGTCCAGGGTGCGACCCAGCACCTCGTGCGCGATCCGGTTGGCCAGGGCGATGTCGGCTTTGCTCACCTCGATGTAGCGCAAGGTGCGCCCGGCGTGCTCCACCGCCTTCACCTCGCGCTGGTGCTGGTGCAGCAAGGCAATGGCACGGATCAAGGTGAGGTACTTCATGTGGTCGCGCCGCGTGCGCGTCTTGTCACTGAGGAAGGTCAGGCGGTCCGCCCACGGGTTGACCACGGCCACCGAGGCCAAGAGGCGCTGGGCGTTGTGGTGCAGCGCCTGGGTGGCTTCACGGTTGGCCCCTTCGAGCAGGCCCGCCAGGGTCTGGCGCTGGCGCTGGCGGGCGTGGATGGCGGCGGTCTGTGCGCGGCTCTCGTCCACGCTGAGCACCAGGCAGCGGTTCAGGAGTTCCTCGTCCACGTCGATGGCCGTGGTGGTGAGCATCAGCATCACCGGGCCACGGACGGTGTACTGGCGCGTCATCAGGTGGCCCGTGGCCTCGTCCTTGGCGGTGCTGGCCATGGTCAGCTCGCCCTCGGACTGCAACAGCTTCAGGGCATAGGCCGCTTGCCGCACGCCCTCTTCCTCGCTGATGGCGAGGATCTTGTGGCTCAGGTTGTTCTCGCCCAGGTAGTACAGGCTCTGGCCCGTCATGGCCGAGTAGCGGATGCGCTCCTCGGGGGGAACGAGGTTGAGCACGGCATCCATCAGGCTGCTCTTGCCGGCCGCGCTGGTGGACTGGATGAGCACCGCCAGGGGCGCATCGAGCTTGCGGCTCAGGGCCGCGAGGTAGGCGGCCAGGAGGTTGGTTTCTTCGCCCACCACGCCCAGGGACTGCAGGTCGGCCACGATGCGCGCGGGCAGGTGAGGGTCGCGCAGCAGGGCCAGGGCCTGCGTTTCGTCGTCGGCAGAGAGGACTGGCACGGCGCCGGCGCGCTCGCCACGCTGGGCGGCCAGCCACTGGTCTTGAAGGGTTTCGAGTTTGAGGAGCACGGCGCCCAGTTCGCGCTTGACGCCCTCCTCGCCCAGGCCCAGCTCGATCGCGGCCTGGCGCACGAAGGCCCCACGCGCACGCGCGGCGTACAGGTCCAGGGTGTCCATGTGGTAGCCGGCAGCATCGCCGGCATGGGCGTCGGCGCCGGGCTCGGCCGCGCCCACACGGCGTACCAGCAGGTTCACGCGCATGGCCTCCGGGCTGGGGTTCTTCTTCCACCCCCGGATGCGCCATTCGCATGCGCCCGTGGGCACACGCAGTTCGTCGGGCGCCGCGTCGGGAAGCGCGTCAGCACAAGCGCCAGTAGGCCCACCAGCAGGCTCGATTGCTATGGAATCGATAGCTGCTTGCGCAGGCGGGACGGGCGCTGCAGGCACTTTTTTCTCAAGAACCGCAGGGGCAGCGGCTGAGGAAGGAAGCGCCTGGCCAGCTTCGGTCGCCGGCGCTGGCTCGGGTGCCGGCCGTCCGCTGCCGATCCACCGGGCCTGCCGCAGCACCAGCCCGAGCGCCTTGTCGGCCGGTGTCATCTTTCTGGCGTACTCGTTCGCATCCATGCCCTTGGGGAACACCACGCGCAGCACCTCCAAGCCTTCGCCGATCAGCTGCTGGGCCAGCCTGTCGGCCGCGCGGTCGCCCGCCTCGTCCCGGTCGTAGGCGATCAGCACGCGCTCGATGGCGTTGGACTTGAAGGCATGGAGGATGTCGGCGGTGAAGCCCTCCACGCCGTAGCTGCTGGTCACCTGCCGGAAGCCGGCGCACCAGAAGGTCATGGCGTCGATCAGCGCTTCGCACAGGATCACCTCGCGATCACCCTCGGGCCGCACACCAGCGGCGATCACGCCCGCCAGGTTGAACACACCGGCGTGCGGTCCCGGCAGGTACAGGTGCTTGGGCGTGCCGGGGCGCAGGTCGTCGCGCAGCTTGCGGCCGTAGACCTCGGCCACGTTGCCAGCGGCATCGAACACGGGGATCACCAGGGAGCCGTTGAAGTGCTCGTGGCCACTCTCGCGCAGGATGCCGATGGCCTGCAGGCGGGAGCGCAAGGCCGTGCCGTCCTTGCGGTTTTTCTCGGGCAGGCGCAGGCCCAGCGTTCGGTCGGCCACGCCCAGGCGGAAGGTGTCCACCAGCTCAGGATGGTCCAGGCCACGGGCTTCGAGGTAGGCCAGCGCCTCGGGGGTGTCCTTCAGGCGCTGGTGGTAATAGTCGATGGTCTGCGCCAAGAGGGCACGGTCGTCGGCATCCAGGGCCACCGGCGCCGGCAAGGTGCGCACCGTGCTGCGCTTGGCGGGCCCAGCATCAGCGGCTGAGGAAGGAACACCGCTGCCGGTGGTCATGTCGGCCTTGAGCAACTCCACCGCGTGCCGGAAGCTCACGCCACGGCTCTTGATCACCCAGTCGATGGGGCCGCCCCCGATCTGGCAGCCGAAGCAGTGCCACAGGTTCTTGGCCGGCGTGACCACTAGCGACGCGGTGTCGTCGGCGTGGAAGGGGCAGCGGCCCAGCCAGTCCTTGCCGCCTTTCTTGAGTTCCACGCCCGAGGCTTCGACCAGTCGCTGCACGCTGACTTCTTCCTTCAGCCGCTGCAGGTCTGCTTCGGGGATGCGGGGCATGGCGGGCGTCCTTCCTGGGTCATTCCCGAGCGCAGCATGGGGGCATGCCATCGGATCGGGCCGTAGAAAAATTTAACGACGCCAATGTACTCTATTATCGAGTTATCAACTCTATTCCCCGATTTTTAGGACATAGCATGACCCACATCGCATGGCACTGGATCGATCGCATGTCGGGTGACGACAAGGAGTTTTTCGTGGCGCTGGGCCAGAAGGTGGCGCTGCTGCGCAAGGCCCAAGGGATGACGCAGCAGCAACTGGCCGAGCAGCTCGGCATCGCCCAGCAGACGCTGGCGCACTACGAGGGCGCCAAGCTGCGCATCGCCGCCTCGATGCTGCCCACGCTGGCGCAGATTTTTGGGTTGTCGGTCGATGAGCTGATCGGCCAGCCGGTCAGCTCCACACCAGGCAAGCGCGGGCGCTCGCCCAAGTGGCAGCAGCAGATGGAGGCGATCGCCCAGCTGCCCAAGGCCAGGCAGCGGTTCGTCACTGAGATGCTGGAGACGGTGCTCGCCAAGGGCTGAGTACACCTCAGCGGCCAGCCAAGAACAAGCCCTCACGACCCTCAGCCAAGCGGCTGGGGTGGTGAGGGCTTTTTGTTGTTTTAAGCCTCAGCAGCTAACAAAGGCCGCGCGCGCGAAGACCAGGGGGCAAAAGTCGAGACCTGACCCCCGACTCCGACCCCCGACTCCCCGGGGCGGTGAGGGCTTTTTATTTTTTAGTAGCTAAAGATCGAGCGATGTACACGCACGAGGAATTGCGCTGCAGCCTCTGCTATTTGGTCATCCCGGAGGCCGTGTAAACGTAAAGGTTACTGGCTCTGTCCACCAACCTTGGAAGGTACCCAGATTTTCGTCAAAGAGCATATATCGCCTTCTGATTTCATACTCATGCGTGCCAGGCAGAAACTCGTACAAATACAGACCTTTCAACGGCTCTTGTTCAAGAGGACCAAGTCGAACGGACGACGTACCCACCTCTCCAGGTTTGATCGGCGTGAAGTCGGCTCGTCCCCACGGAGCCACCCGATGCACGATCAAGCCGTTAAATTGAAGGCCAATCCCACTAGGCTTTTCGTTAATAGCGAACTCTTCCTCTGCGCCATTGACGACGCCTGCGTTTTCACGACTGATGCCCCACGTCCCTCGTTTGATGAGGATCGGCTGATCCGTCACATTTTCATATCGGGTATGCACGACGACATTGGCGCCATCGACTTCGACGGTGACAGAGGTTTTCATGAGAGCGACTGCGCGAGGTGAGGTTTGTGTGGACGTGTGCGATTCAGCGATGCTAGTAGCCAGTGGTGCACAAGCGCCAAGCAGCGGTAGGCTGGATATCAGGGCAACTTGCAAATGGATTTTTTTCATGGCGCCTACCTCTTTGCACCGTTGCCTTGGGCACCAATGTAGTCGCCGTAACTCGGTGTCCTAGGACGAATCAGATCCGATACATAAAACCCAAAGGTGTCGGCGTGGTACAGCGCCACATTCGGCGCTAGCGAACGAACGTCAGCCACGCCATACGTGACGATCTCTTTTCCAGTGGCATCCACCGCAATTCGGCCTGTCTTTGGATCTACATAGCCGTCCACTGTCCCCGTAATGCGCGGGTTTGAACCCGGGATGACAGGACCAGTGCCGTTCCAGTGGGATGTCTCATGAGTCAGTACTTGAGCAATATCACCTCTCCCTAGAGATGGCCCCACATAGATGGTATTGGACGGGTCGTTTCGGCGAACGTACGCCCCAATTCCGTTGTAGTCGGCATCAGTCCAACCTGGGTTGGCATTTCTGCTCGCATATTGGAAGTTACTGATGTCAATCGACTGATTGGACGCAATGTTCCCTTCGATGCGCTGCAGAACCACGGAGCGAGCCTCTGTCTCAGTGGTGCCGAAGGCGTTGTAAAACGCCATCTTTGCCGTTTCGTTGTTCCAGCTCCTGATTTCTGCACCTCGATCCTGCATATTGGTGAGTGAGTTCTGCAGGCTCTGATTGATGATGAGCTGCTGGCTAATCGGAAGCGGCGAATCGACTGAAACGATCATGCGCGTTTTACCGTTGGGTAGAACATCTTGAACGTTGCCGAAATCATCTGAGGTACGCACGGCGCCTGGCGTCGTTCGTACCTTATTGATATCGATGCCATCTGCCTCTGTTTGAACATAGCCGTAGTCGAATCCGTCCGGGCGAATAACTGTTCGCCACGCCGACTCTGACTTGGTTTGCGAACTGCCGTCAATGACACTTCTGACAGTACCGTCTTGCAGCACGTCATAAACATTGCCAGAGCCGTCCACGACGCGAGAAGCTCCGGGCGTCAGCTGGTAGGGGTTGAGCTGTATCCGCTGACCCGGACCCGCGGCTGGTGCAGGCGCCCCATCGATCACGACTTTAACGTTGTTATTCGCATCAATGTCGTAGACCGTGCCGTCACCGTCATCAACCACGCGTTGTACGCCAGCTGCCAATCTGAATGGATTGGTGTCGTCGACAGGCCTTGAGACTGAAGTTGAGGCTGACGACGAGGTAGCAGCACTACGCCGTTGGCCAGGTTTCGCTGCTTGCAATTCGTCATAAGAACTCGCCGTGCTGGCCCAACCGTTCTGCTTAATGAAGTCGCCCAGCGGATCGGCGTCGGCAACGGCAGTGTTGGATTTCTGCCCCATCGCCCCTGCCAGGGACTCGCCCAATGCATTGCCAAGAGCATTGGGCCTAACGCCAAGTCGTAGCCACATCGCCCCGCGCGCCAGCACTGGCGCGGGTTTGCGTGGCATGAGGGCGGCGTGCATGGCCGCAGATTCTGCCCCGCGCGCACGCGAAGGCGGTTTGACAGGCGCAAGCGGCCAAGGCAACAAGCCCGATTGGGGTACCGTAACCTGTGGTTGCTACACATTTCATAGCTTCTGGCGCCCGCCCCACGGGCGCTGTGGGCACTTTTTGCTCGAACAATTGAACCCAGTACTCAACCGAGCAAGCAACCTGCGGTACAACCCATGCAGCATCCCAACGCAACCCGCGTTTCGAGGAACCTTCACATGACCGCCATCGAGACCCGCCTGATCGAACGCCTGAAGCAACTGCCGCCCGGCCGCGTGGCCGAGGTGGTGGACTTCGTGGAGTTCCTGGCCGCGCGCGAGCAACGCGCCGCCGCCGCCCAGCGCCTGGGCGAAGCCTTCGCCAAGATCGACGCGCTGAACCTTGCGCCCATGTCCGAGGACGAGATCGAGCCGAGGTGCAGGCCTCTCGCCAGGAGCGCCAGGCCCGCCGCCAGGGCGCCTGAACACCAGGCCACCCATGCGCCTGGTCATCGATACCAACCTGCTGGTCTCCGGCGTCATCTTCAGGGGCCTGCCCCGCCAGTTGCTGGACGCCGCACGCGCGGGCGAGTTCGAGCTGTGCACCAGCGAGGTCTTGCTGGCCGAACTGCAGGGCGTGCTCGCTCGCGCCAAGTTCGCCCAGCCGCTGGCCCAGGCCGGGCAGACGCCGCAGGGCATCGTCGATGAGCTGCGCCGCCTGGCCGTCGTGGTCACGCCCGCCCACGTGCAACGCGTCGTGCCCACCGATGCAGACGACGACCACGTGCTGGCCGCGGCGCTGTACGCTGGCGCCGACCTCATCGTCTCGGGCGACCGGCGCGACCTGCTGCCGCTGGCGAGCTACGAAGGCATCGCGATCGTCACCGCACGCCAGGCGTGGGAGCGCCTGGCGCCGCAGGGCTGAGGCACCCAATTGCTATCGATTTCATAGCTGCTCGCGCTGGCAGGACGGGCGCTGCGGGCATTTTTTGCCTGAGGATTTGGCATTCGCCGATCGCGCGCTAGCGTCTCCACGTCAAGGCCGCGCAGCGCCCGAAGGGCTTGGCCTTGACGGCGCACCCACCCCAAGACGCTGTGGCTGTGCGGTGCAAGGCGACACGGGCGGCTTGCACCGCATGCCGAACCGCGCGGCCGTGGCTCGCCTGCTGGCCTGGCCACCGCCGAGAAGAACACAAGGACACGGCGCGCAGCGCCGTGTGGGAGTTGCTTGCGACGCCAGCACCACCACCACGCCCGCCAGTGCCCCGAAGCGCCGGCCAAGGAGGGAGCCCCCTCGGGGGGCGGACGGGCCTTGTGCCGGCGCGGCCGGTGTGCCCGCAAGGGCACCCGGCTGGGGCGGGCGGGGGCCAACCCCCAAGCCTCGCGCGCGCAGCGCGCCTGACCCAAGCCCTGCGCGAAGCGCCTGGCCGTAAGTTCAACGCGTGGTGACCGCGCGCAGCGCGCTGGCCAGAAGCTCTGCGGTGACGGCGAAGCCGTGACCGCACATGCCATGGTGTTCAAGCGCGCGGCGAGCCGCCAGAGCACGCCCAGGCTGGCCGTGCGCGCAGGCGCGAAGGGGCGCAAGACATAAGGGCGGTTGCCTGCGAACCCGAAGGGCGCGAGAGCCAGCACGAAGGTGATGGCGAAGCGGTGCCGCACCAAGCGAGCTTTGCGAGCGACTGCGGCACTTTGCGGGCAACAGGCCCTTATGTTGAATTGGCGCAGCCAATTCACCCCGCAGCGCCTGCCAGGGCGCGGCCGGCTCGATGCCGGCTGCGCCCTGCATCGATGTGCTGCGCGAAGCGCCTGGCTTGGAGGGCGCCCGCACGAGGCACGGCCGCCGATCGCGCACAGCGCAGCGCCGGCGCGGTCCTTGCCACGCAAGGGCCGTGACGAAGCGGACCACCCACCAGCCTGTCCACCGGCCGTAGCCTGTCCATCGTCACGGCCCGTCCCCATCGTCTTGCTCGGCCTCGCGCGCCAAGGCCTCCAGCAAGGCACTGGCGGCGTCTTGCGCCGCGGGCTGAGGCTCGGACACGTCCAGCGCCATCTGCTCGCCCTTGAGGCGGGTTCTGGCCCCCGGGTGCGTGGCCGCATGCACCTGCTGCAATTGCCGGATCGCCACCTGGGCGTAGATCTGCGTGCTGCTGATGTCCGCGTGCCCCAGCATCGCCTGGATGTGCCGGATGTCCGCGCCGCCCTCCAGCATCAAGGTGGCGCAGGTGTGGCGCCACAGGTGGCAGCCGCCGCGCTTGTCGATGCCGGCCGCCTGCACGCGCTGAGCCACCAGCGTCGAGAGCCACAGCGGGCTCAAGGGCAGGCCCTCGTTGCCCAGGAACAGGGTTTTGTCGTGCGGGTCCCAGGCGAACTGCTCGCGCGCTTCGTCCAGGTACAGCCGCACCCAGTGCAAGGCCCGCTCGCCCAGGGGGATGAGACGGTCTTTCTGGCCCTTGCCCTGGCGGATGAGGACCACCACCCGCTCGGCGTCGATGTCGTCGATGGCCAGGCCTGCGATCTCCATGCGCCGCATGCCGGTGGCGTACAGCACTTCCATCATGGCCCGGTCGCGCAGCCCGATGGGGGTGCCCACGTCCACGCCCGCCAGCACGCGCTCGGCCTCCTCGGCCGTGAGCACCGCGCGCGGCAGTCGCTTGATCTGGCGCGGCAGGTCCAGGTCGGCCGCGGGGTTGGCCGGGATCTCGCCCACCCTCGTCAGCCACTTGAAGAACCCGCGCAAGGGGATGACCTTGCCGCGCTGGCTGATGGCGGCCAAGGGCTCTCCATCCTTCTTGCGGTAGTGGAACAGCCACCTCTGGTAGCGCTCGAGCACCGCCCGGCTGACCTGCGTGGGGTGGGTCACGCCCCTGGCATCGGCCCAGGCGATGAACTCCCGGATGTAGCGCTCGGCGTTGTGCCGCCCGATCGGGGTGTAGCCCTTGACGCCCAGGTGCTCGATGTAGCGGTGCATCGCCGCCAGGAGGCCGCGCAGGTCGCCCGGGGCACCGGCGGCCGGGATGCTGGCGAAGGGGCGCCGCGGGTCGGCCTTGCGCTGGTAGGGGTGGGCGCCGGTGCGCATGGCAACGGTCGCGCTCAGGCGGCTGTGGCTGCGACTGCGACAGCGGCTAAGGAAGAAGTGCTTTTTAAGGCGTTGCGCAGCATGGGTGCGGCTTGTGGAGGGTTTTCGCCCTGCAGGCCGCATGGATGCAGCGCAAACGCCTCATCCACCTCACCCCGACCACCGCCCGACCGGGCACCGACCACGGGCCGACCGGCCCCCGACCGATGGCCGTTCAACCCCGACCGGTCAGCGTCGTAGCCATGCGGGCCGTCGTGGGTTTCATCGAGTTCGCGCACGTCCAGCAGGCCGTTGAGGTGGCTCATGTCTTCGTCGTCCTGGCTGGCGTCGTAGACCAGCTCGTACGCGTGCTGCGTGCCGCGCCGGTGCACCAGCACGTGCTCCAGCTCGACCAGGCGCGCGAGGTGGACCTTCAGCTGGGTGTCGCCCCAGGCGGTGGCGTCCCGCAGCTCGCGCCGCGTGAAGCGCACATCGGCGCGCGCGAGCCGGCGCTCGGCGCACTGGCGGGCCACCCAGTCGCGCAGCAGCACCAACAGGCGCCGCGTCTGCGGCGGCAGCTCGTCCAGGGTGCGACCCAGCACCTCGTGCGCGATCCGGTTGGCCAGGGCGATGTCGGCTTTGCTCACCTCGATGTAGCGCAAGGTGCGCCCGGCGTGCTCCACCGCCTTCACCTCGCGCTGGTGCTGGTGCAGCAAGGCAATGGCACGGATCAAGGTGAGGTACTTCATGTGGTCGCGCCGCGTGCGCGTCTTGTCACTGAGGAAGGTCAGGCGGTCCGCCCACGGGTTGACCACGGCCACCGAGGCCAAGAGGCGCTGGGCGTTGTGGTGCAGCGCCTGGGTGGCTTCACGGTTGGCCCCTTCGAGCAGGCCCGCCAGGGTCTGGCGCTGGCGCTGGCGGGCGTGGATGGCGGCGGTCTGTGCGCGGCTCTCGTCCACGCTGAGCACCAGGCAGCGGTTCAGGAGTTCCTCGTCCACGTCGATGGCCGTGGTGGTGAGCATCAGCATCACCGGGCCACGGACGGTGTACTGGCGCGTCATCAGGTGGCCCGTGGCCTCGTCCTTGGCGGTGCTGGCCATGGTCAGCTCGCCCTCGGACTGCAACAGCTTCAGGGCATAGGCCGCTTGCCGCACGCCCTCTTCCTCGCTGATGGCGAGGATCTTGTGGCTCAGGTTGTTCTCGCCCAGGTAGTACAGGCTCTGGCCCGTCATGGCCGAGTAGCGGATGCGCTCCTCGGGGGGAACGAGGTTGAGCACGGCATCCATCAGGCTGCTCTTGCCGGCCGCGCTGGTGGACTGGATGAGCACCGCCAGGGGCGCATCGAGCTTGCGGCTCAGGGCCGCGAGGTAGGCGGCCAGGAGGTTGGTTTCTTCGCCCACCACGCCCAGGGACTGCAGGTCGGCCACGATGCGCGCGGGCAGGTGAGGGTCGCGCAGCAGGGCCAGGGCCTGCGTTTCGTCGTCGGCAGAGAGGACTGGCACGGCGCCGGCGCGCTCGCCACGCTGGGCGGCCAGCCACTGGTCTTGAAGGGTTTCGAGTTTGAGGAGCACGGCGCCCAGTTCGCGCTTGACGCCCTCCTCGCCCAGGCCCAGCTCGATCGCGGCCTGGCGCACGAAGGCCCCACGCGCACGCGCGGCGTACAGGTCCAGGGTGTCCATGTGGTAGCCGGCAGCATCGCCGGCATGGGCGTCGGCGCCGGGCTCGGCCGCGCCCACACGGCGTACCAGCAGGTTCACGCGCATGGCCTCCGGGCTGGGGTTCTTCTTCCACCCCCGGATGCGCCATTCGCATGCGCCCGTGGGCACACGCAGTTCGTCGGGCGCCGCGTCGGGAAGCGCGTCAGCACAAGCGCCAGTAGGCCCACCAGCAGGCTCGATTGCTATGGAATCGATAGCTGCTTGCGCAGGCGGGACGGGCGCTGCAGGCACTTTTTTCTCAAGAACCGCAGGGGCAGCGGCTGAGGAAGGAAGCGCCTGGCCAGCTTCGGTCGCCGGCGCTGGCTCGGGTGCCGGCCGTCCGCTGCCGATCCACCGGGCCTGCCGCAGCACCAGCCCGAGCGCCTTGTCGGCCGGTGTCATCTTTCTGGCGTACTCGTTCGCATCCATGCCCTTGGGGAACACCACGCGCAGCACCTCCAAGCCTTCGCCGATCAGCTGCTGGGCCAGCCTGTCGGCCGCGCGGTCGCCCGCCTCGTCCCGGTCGTAGGCGATC
The DNA here is from genome assembly GCF_044462705.1 of Xenophilus sp. Classification (NCBI taxonomy): domain Bacteria; kingdom Pseudomonadati; phylum Pseudomonadota; class Betaproteobacteria; order Burkholderiales; family Comamonadaceae; genus Xenophilus; species Xenophilus sp. The sequence goes on along the minus strand of NZ_JBIQNC010000018.1, from coordinate 25,732 downwards.
AGCACGCGCTCGATGGCGTTGGACTTGAAGGCATGGAGGATGTCGGCGGTGAAGCCCTCCACGCCGTAGCTGCTGGTCACCTGCCGGAAGCCGGCGCACCAGAAGGTCATGGCGTCGATCAGCGCTTCGCACAGGATCACCTCGCGATCACCCTCGGGCCGCACACCAGCGGCGATCACGCCCGCCAGGTTGAACACACCGGCGTGCGGTCCCGGCAGGTACAGGTGCTTGGGCGTGCCGGGGCGCAGGTCGTCGCGCAGCTTGCGGCCGTAGACCTCGGCCACGTTGCCAGCGGCATCGAACACGGGGATCACCAGGGAGCCGTTGAAGTGCTCGTGGCCACTCTCGCGCAGGATGCCGATGGCCTGCAGGCGGGAGCGCAAGGCCGTGCCGTCCTTGCGGTTTTTCTCGGGCAGGCGCAGGCCCAGCGTTCGGTCGGCCACGCCCAGGCGGAAGGTGTCCACCAGCTCAGGATGGTCCAGGCCACGGGCTTCGAGGTAGGCCAGCGCCTCGGGGGTGTCCTTCAGGCGCTGGTGGTAATAGTCGATGGTCTGCGCCAAGAGGGCACGGTCGTCGGCATCCAGGGCCACCGGCGCCGGCAAGGTGCGCACCGTGCTGCGCTTGGCGGGCCCAGCATCAGCGGCTGAGGAAGGAACACCGCTGCCGGTGGTCATGTCGGCCTTGAGCAACTCCACCGCGTGCCGGAAGCTCACGCCACGGCTCTTGATCACCCAGTCGATGGGGCCGCCCCCGATCTGGCAGCCGAAGCAGTGCCACAGGTTCTTGGCCGGCGTGACCACTAGCGACGCGGTGTCGTCGGCGTGGAAGGGGCAGCGGCCCAGCCAGTCCTTGCCGCCTTTCTTGAGTTCCACGCCCGAGGCTTCGACCAGTCGCTGCACGCTGACTTCTTCCTTCAGCCGCTGCAGGTCTGCTTCGGGGATGCGGGGCATGGCGGGCGTCCTTCCTGGGTCATTCCCGAGCGCAGCATGGGGGCATGCCATCGGATCGGGCCGTAGAAAAATTTAACGACGCCAATGTACTCTATTATCGAGTTATCAACTCTATTCCCCGATTTTTAGGACATAGCATGACCCACATCGCATGGCACTGGATCGATCGCATGTCGGGTGACGACAAGGAGTTTTTCGTGGCGCTGGGCCAGAAGGTGGCGCTGCTGCGCAAGGCCCAAGGGATGACGCAGCAGCAACTGGCCGAGCAGCTCGGCATCGCCCAGCAGACGCTGGCGCACTACGAGGGCGCCAAGCTGCGCATCGCCGCCTCGATGCTGCCCACGCTGGCGCAGATTTTTGGGTTGTCGGTCGATGAGCTGATCGGCCAGCCGGTCAGCTCCACACCAGGCAAGCGCGGGCGCTCGCCCAAGTGGCAGCAGCAGATGGAGGCGATCGCCCAGCTGCCCAAGGCCAGGCAGCGGTTCGTCACTGAGATGCTGGAGACGGTGCTCGCCAAGGGCTGAGTACACCTCAGCGGCCAGCCAAGAACAAGCCCTCACGACCCTCAGCCAAGCGGCTGGGGTGGTGAGGGCTTTTTGTTGTTTTAAGCCTCAGCAGCTAACAAAGGCCGCGCGCGCGAAGACCAGGGGGCAAAAGTCGAGACCTGACCCCCGACTCCGACCCCCGACTCCCCGGGGCGGTGAGGGCTTTTTATTTTTTAGTAGCTAAAGATCGAGCGATGTACACGCACGAGGAATTGCGCTGCAGCCTCTGCTATTTGGTCATCCCGGAGGCCGTGTAAACGTAAAGGTTACTGGCTCTGTCCACCAACCTTGGAAGGTACCCAGATTTTCGTCAAAGAGCATATATCGCCTTCTGATTTCATACTCATGCGTGCCAGGCAGAAACTCGTACAAATACAGACCTTTCAACGGCTCTTGTTCAAGAGGACCAAGTCGAACGGACGACGTACCCACCTCTCCAGGTTTGATCGGCGTGAAGTCGGCTCGTCCCCACGGAGCCACCCGATGCACGATCAAGCCGTTAAATTGAAGGCCAATCCCACTAGGCTTTTCGTTAATAGCGAACTCTTCCTCTGCGCCATTGACGACGCCTGCGTTTTCACGACTGATGCCCCACGTCCCTCGTTTGATGAGGATCGGCTGATCCGTCACATTTTCATATCGGGTATGCACGACGACATTGGCGCCATCGACTTCGACGGTGACAGAGGTTTTCATGAGAGCGACTGCGCGAGGTGAGGTTTGTGTGGACGTGTGCGATTCAGCGATGCTAGTAGCCAGTGGTGCACAAGCGCCAAGCAGCGGTAGGCTGGATATCAGGGCAACTTGCAAATGGATTTTTTTCATGGCGCCTACCTCTTTGCACCGTTGCCTTGGGCACCAATGTAGTCGCCGTAACTCGGTGTCCTAGGACGAATCAGATCCGATACATAAAACCCAAAGGTGTCGGCGTGGTACAGCGCCACATTCGGCGCTAGCGAACGAACGTCAGCCACGCCATACGTGACGATCTCTTTTCCAGTGGCATCCACCGCAATTCGGCCTGTCTTTGGATCTACATAGCCGTCCACTGTCCCCGTAATGCGCGGGTTTGAACCCGGGATGACAGGACCAGTGCCGTTCCAGTGGGATGTCTCATGAGTCAGTACTTGAGCAATATCACCTCTCCCTAGAGATGGCCCCACATAGATGGTATTGGACGGGTCGTTTCGGCGAACGTACGCCCCAATTCCGTTGTAGTCGGCATCAGTCCAACCTGGGTTGGCATTTCTGCTCGCATATTGGAAGTTACTGATGTCAATCGACTGATTGGACGCAATGTTCCCTTCGATGCGCTGCAGAACCACGGAGCGAGCCTCTGTCTCAGTGGTGCCGAAGGCGTTGTAAAACGCCATCTTTGCCGTTTCGTTGTTCCAGCTCCTGATTTCTGCACCTCGATCCTGCATATTGGTGAGTGAGTTCTGCAGGCTCTGATTGATGATGAGCTGCTGGCTAATCGGAAGCGGCGAATCGACTGAAACGATCATGCGCGTTTTACCGTTGGGTAGAACATCTTGAACGTTGCCGAAATCATCTGAGGTACGCACGGCGCCTGGCGTCGTTCGTACCTTATTGATATCGATGCCATCTGCCTCTGTTTGAACATAGCCGTAGTCGAATCCGTCCGGGCGAATAACTGTTCGCCACGCCGACTCTGACTTGGTTTGCGAACTGCCGTCAATGACACTTCTGACAGTACCGTCTTGCAGCACGTCATAAACATTGCCAGAGCCGTCCACGACGCGAGAAGCTCCGGGCGTCAGCTGGTAGGGGTTGAGCTGTATCCGCTGACCCGGACCCGCGGCTGGTGCAGGCGCCCCATCGATCACGACTTTAACGTTGTTATTCGCATCAATGTCGTAGACCGTGCCGTCACCGTCATCAACCACGCGTTGTACGCCAGCTGCCAATCTGAATGGATTGGTGTCGTCGACAGGCCTTGAGACTGAAGTTGAGGCTGACGACGAGGTAGCAGCACTACGCCGTTGGCCAGGTTTCGCTGCTTGCAATTCGTCATAAGAACTCGCCGTGCTGGCCCAACCGTTCTGCTTAATGAAGTCGCCCAGCGGATCGGCGTCGGCAACGGCAGTGTTGGATTTCTGCCCCATCGCCCCTGCCAGGGACTCGCCCAATGCATTGCCAAAGGCGTCGGCCGCGATGTTCGCCGCGCTGATCTTGCCTCCGCGCGCCACGTTCGCCACGATGGCCCCGCCCAGCCCGGACACCAGGCTCCTGCCCAGGTCGAACTGCACGCCGGGCTGGCCGGGGTAGTAGCCCATCGCCGCGTTCAGCCCCTGGCCCACTCCCGCGCCCAGCGCGCTGGCAGCCACACCCTTCCAGTCGAACTTGCTTTGCAAACCAGTGGCTACGGCAATGCCCTGGGTGATGGTGTTGCCCACCGCACCACGGATGGCGGCATTGGCGAAGGTGCTGCCTGTGTTGGGCAACACGCCCGAGCCGGCCAGCGCACCACCGACCGCGCCACCGATGGCCCCCATCGCCACGCCCTCCCAGCTGAAGGAATCCTGCGTGCCAATGGCCATGCCCACGCCCTGGCTGGCAACAGACCCAGCCGCTCCAGCCACTGCGCCTGATACGGCAAGCGAACCATAAGCACCCGCGCTGACCGCGCCGGCAATGCCTCCGCTGATGCCCGAGACGTTCACCAGATACCACTGCTGCGTGAAGGCCGCCACCACGACGGCCACCACCGCCACGATGACCTGCCCCACGCCCCCGCAGCCACCCCCCTGGTCGCTGGGCAGCGCCATCATCGTCGGCCCGTTGTCCTGGATGATCCTGCTCGGGTCGTACGGCTGGAAGCTGCCGCTGTTATTGGCGCTTGATACGTGCACCGGGATCGTCAGCACCTGCCCCACCCGCAGGTCCGCGTTGCCTGTGAGGCCGTTCGCATCCGCGATCAGGTACCACAGGCTGCTGTCCCCGTACGCCCCCTTGGCGATCCCCTGCAGGGTGTCGCCCTCGCCCACCGCGTAGCTGCCCGGGCTACCGCTCGGGTAGTTTCCGTTGATCGGCTGGTAGCCGAAGCCGAACTCGGCCGTCTGCTTGAAGGGCGTGAAGCCGGGCACCGGGAAGTCCAGCCCCGCATACCGCTCGTCGGGCACCCAGCCGTAGCGCCCCAGCACCTCGCCATTGACCACCAACTGCCTTTGCCCCTGCTGCGGGTTGGCCGGATCCCCGTAATACCCGTACAGCGCCGTGCCGTTGACGTCGTTGACGAAGAAGTGGCTGCGCGTGACGCTCATGTCGCCCGCATCGCCCACGTGGGTGAGGTGCCCGTTGACGTCATGGGCGTAGCCCACCCCTCCCAGCGAGGCGCCCCCGCCGCCGCCGGCGACCACCGCGCTGACGGTCTGGCTCATCGCCTGGCGGTAGCCCTCTGCCCGCTCGATGGTGTTGACGGTGCGCGTCAGCGCCCCGCCGCCCACGTCGGCCTGCGTGCTGGCCGTGACGTTGCCCGCCGCGTCGTACTCGTAGGCAGTGCCGGTGTAGCTCTGCCCGCCCGGGGTGGTCAGCGGGTTCAGGAAGGTCAGCGCCGTTTGCCAGACCACGCGCCCGTTGGCGTCGTAGCGGCTCTGGCGCCAGGCCAGCGGGTCCAGGCCCGTGACGCCCTGGGCCTGGCTGTGGGCCGCGGCGTAGCCTTCGGGCAGGCCCCCGGGGCTGCTGTTGATCAGCCGCCCGGCCTGGTCGTAGCCGCGCGCATCGACCAGCACGCCGTCGCGCACGGTGCTCACCAGCCGGCCCTGCGCGTCGTAGCCGTAGGTCTCGGTGCTCTGGCCGCCCACGGCCACCCACTGGCCGTTGACCTGCGCCAGGTGCGGGCCGTCGCGTGTGTCGCTGGTGCGGTTGCCGTTCAGATCGTAGGTCAGCAGGTGCCCGTCATCCCCGAGCACGCTTCCGTCGGCCGTGGCCGAATCCACCAGCACCTGGCGGTTCATCGCGTCGTAGGCATAGAAGCGCTCGGTGTCCGGCTGCGCCCCGGCATCGGCGTCGTTCACGTGCGTCGCGATGCGCGTACGGTTGCCCACCGCGTCGTAGTCGATGGTGAGGGTCACCCGGCTGTCGCCCACCCAGCGCATGCGCCCCAGCGCGTCGTAGGCGATGTGGTTGTCCTGGTACACCACCCCGCCCTGCACCGTCGTCTCTCGGATGCGCCGGCCCGACAGGTCGTACCTGTAGCTGGTGGTCTGGCCGATGGCGATGTCGGCGATGCCGGTGAGCTGGCCGGCCGCGTCGTAGCCGTAGGCCTGGTTCTGGCCGCGGGTGTTGCTCTGGGCCACGAGTTGGCGGGCGTTGTCGTAGGTGTAGCTGTACTCGGCACCGCCGAGGTCGGTGTGGCCCGCGAGGCGCCCGAAGGCGTCGTAACGCCATGCCGCCACCGCGCCGTTGGCGTCCATCTCGATGGTCTTGCGGTTCAGCGCGTCGTAGCCGGCCACCGTCTCCTGCCCCATGGGCAGCGTGGTCTTGACCAGGTTGCCGCGCAGGTCGTACTCATATCGGATGGTCTCGCCCGCGCCGTTGGTCTGCGAGCGCAGCCGTCCGGCTTCGTCGAAGCGCTGGGTTTCCACGGTCTGGCCGTGCCCGATGAGCGCCGAGGGCGCCAGCGGCAGCTGCGGCGTGGGCCAGCCCCAGATGTCCACGGCCGCGCGGGTGGTCTTGACCAAGCGGTCCAGCTTGTCGTGGGTGTACCAGGTGCCGTGGCCCAGCGCGTCGATGCTGAGGGTGCGGTTGCCGAAGGCGTCGTACGCATGGCTGATGACGCCGCCGTCGGCGTGCAGCTCCCGGACGAGGTGGCCGCCCGCATCCCACGCCTGGCCGTTGACGTGGCCGTTGGCATCGCGCACGGCGACCTGGCGGCCCATGGCGTCGTAGTACAGCCGGGTGACCGGCGAGGCGGCGCCGGCGTTGCCGTCGGCGTCCGGCTGGCGCTGCTCGACGATCTGGTCGTTGGCGTTGTAGCGGTAGGTGGTGACCCAGCCGGCCGAGCGCGGGTCGCTGATGGCCACCACGTTGCCCCAGCGGTCCACGTTCTGGTTGACCACCGGGCGCTGCCAGGCGTTCAGGCCGTTCAGGCCGGCCGCCAGGCTGATGGCCCGCCCGCCCAGCAGCGGGTCCTGGCTGATGGCGTAGGGGCCGGCGTCGGTGGCGCTCCAGGCGTACTGCGCGGGGGTGCCGGGGGTGGCGGGGGTGCCGGGCACGTACGGGGGCGTGGTGTCGGCGAGGCTGAAGGTGTAGCCCGGCCCGGGGCTGGCCAGGCCCTTGCCCAGGTCGCCGATGGCGTGGGCCACGGCCGGCTGGCCCAGCCCGGGGGAGTAGCCGTAGGCGTACTCGTACACGCCCACGAAGGGCATCCAGCCGCTGTCGGTGAGGTTGAACTCCCACCAGCCGTCCGCTCGCGCGGTGATGATCATGGGCACGAGCGGCGCGCCGTCGCCCTTGATGTGCAGGAGCAGCGCCGAGACCTGGCCCGCGGGCGGCGGCGGCAGCTTCATCACCGTCACCTGGCGGGTGGCGGTGATGGGGTTGCCCGACTCGTCGGTGCCCAGGGTCTGGGTCTCGGTGCGCGTTTCCAGCGCGATGCCGCCGATGTGCGGCAGCCCGCTGGGCGGCACCTCGGGGGTGCCGGGCACGCCGGCCACCTTGGTGAACTGGCCGCTGGCGTGGGCGTAGGGGCCGCTCTCACCGGGGCGGGTCCACAGGATTTCGTATTCGTAGGTGCCCGCGCCCAGGCCGGACAGGTCGACACGGCTGTAGTCGCCGCCGTCGCGCACGATGGGCAGCTGCACCCAGGCGCCGCCGCCGGTGCGCACGCGGATGACCTGGCTGTCGCCGGCGCCGGGGCCTTGCCATTGCAGGGTCTGGCTGCCGGGGTCGACGCCGTCCACGGTGAAGCCGGCCAGCGGCTTGGGGGTGATGCTGAAGGTGCCGGCGGCTGCCGTCACCGGCGCCTGGCCGACCGTCGTGGTGACGGCCTGGTATTCATAGGTGCCCAGGGGCAGGCCGCCCAGGTCGGCGCGCAGTTGCTCGCCGAAGTGGACGGCGGGCAGCTGCGCCCAGGTGCCGCCGCTGCCTGCCACGCGGTACTGCACCACGGTGGTGGACTGCGGGTTGTCGGGCGCATCCACGAGAAGGGCCTGGCCCACGTCGCCGAAGCCCTGGCTGGCCAGCTGCACCCAGTTGGCGTTGACGTCCTTCTTGTGGACTTCGATGCGGGTGATGCTGCCCAAGCGGTCCTGTTGCTGGGCGTCGTTGGTGTTCCAGCTGATGCTGGCGCCGCCCTGGGCCTGCGTGGCGTTGAAGATGCGGGTGACGACGCGCTCGGGGCCCGGGTTGCCGTTTTCGTCGATGCTGGCGTAGATCACGCGCACGAGCACGTCGCCGCTGCCCAGGCCGCTCGTCATGTTCCAGCTCAGGTTGACGGTGTTGATGCCGCTCCAGCCCTGGCCGTCGTGGCTGGCCCTGGAGGCGATGCCGCCCGCCAGCGCGTCGGTGCGCACGCCCGCGCCGCCCTGGGTTTCCAGCCGCTCGGGGCCGGCCTGGCTGACGACGCGCCCGAGCAGGTCGTAGGTGGTGTCGGTGCGGCGCACGTCTTTGAAGCCGGCCACCTGGGCGGCGTCGCCCACATGGCGCAGGTTCATGTCTGCGCGCCCTGCGCCGGCGCTGCCGATCTGCGCGGTCTGGTTGCCCAGCGCGTCGTACAGCGCCACGCGGTCCACGCCGTCGCCGGCATTGGTGCGCCACAGCCGCCCGGCGTTGTCATAGTCGAAGTATTCGACGGCCTGGCCGTTGACGCTGCGCCCCACCAGCTCGCCGAAGGCGTTGTAGGCCAGGGCCGTGTCCACGGGCGCGGCGCCGGCGTTGTTGCCCAGGTCCAGGGTGGTCTGGCCGTCGGCCTGCTCGACGCTGCCGCTCCACACCAGGGTGCGCGCGCCGCCGGCGGCCACGCTGTAGATGCGGATCTGCTGCACGCTGCCCAGCGGGTGCGCCGGCACGAAGTCCACCGGCATGCCGGCGGCCGAGGCGGGCTGCAGCGGGCTGACGTGGGTGTAGCTGCCGTGCCCGCTCGTGGTGGTGGGCGGGTTGTTCTCGTCGCCGGGGGTGGTGACCTCGTAGTCGGGGGTGAGGTAGTCGAACTCGACCTGGAAGGCGCCGGCGCCGGCCAGCAGGTTGACGAGGTTGCCCAGGGTGAGCTTGCCGTAGGTCTGGGCGGGCGGTTCGCCGCCGGGGTCGGGCGTACCGGGCTCGCTGTCGGGGTAGGGGCCGAAGCTGCCCTGCTGCACGCTGGCGCCCGGCCGGGCGCTGTAGACACCGGGTGCCGTGGCGGCCCCGCCCACGAAGCTGGCGTTGTCGGTGGCGGTGCCGGGCTCGTACACGTGGGTCTGCTGGCCGAGCCTGTCGTAGTCGTAGGCGCGCCACAGGACGCTGGTGCCGGTGCTCGTGCCGCCGTCGTTGCCGGTGACGCTCTGCCACTCGCGCGCGAGCTGGCCGTGCACGGTGTACGAACTCAGGTGCTGCACGCCCATGGCGTCGGTGCTCTGCACGACGTTGCCGTTGGCGTCGTACATGGCCAGGGTGGTGCGGTCGGTGCTGGCGTACAGGTCGGCGTCGCGCTCGGGGTCGGGCGGCAGGTCGATGGTGGCGGGGGTGTAGAAGTGGTCGCTGGTGGCGGGGTTGTAGTAGCGCGCCAGTTGCGTGTGCATGGCCTCGCCGGGCTGGGTCGCCACGTAGCCCATGGCGCCCCAGTCCACGGCGCCGGGCTGCGACAGCAGTTGCTGGCGCTCCGTCTCATCGCTGGTGTAGACGTAGTAGGCGGACAGGCCGCTCCACGACCAGGCGCTGGCGATCTGGATCTTGTACAGCGGCACCGTGCCGGGCGCCTGTGCCGCCGCGAGGTGGCCGGCCACCCCTTCGCTGCGCCAGATGCCGGTGGCCACCAGCGCATCGCGCTCGGCGGCGCTGTCGGTGTAGAAGTGCACCGGCACCAGCGGATTGTTCGAATACAGCCGATAGATCGGCTTGCTGCCGGGGAAGGCGTCGGCCGAGATGTAGCCGGGCGAGGTTTCCTGCACGTAGCCCAGGCCCGCCAGGGTGGCGATCTCGGGGTTGGGCACGGCCACCGTCTCGGGCATCGGGTTGGGCGCCGCGGCCCAGGGCAGCGGCACGCCATCCCATGCCGCGCCGTTGACGTATTCCGTCGTCGCCACGACGTTGCCGTAGGCATCGTGGCGGTAGACGGTCAGAGGGGTGCGGCCGATCTCCAGCCCGACGTCATAGACCTCGGGCCCGGCCACGGCCACCACGCGCCCCAGCGCGTCGTACCAGCTGTAGGTGCTGGCGCCCAGCGGGGCGGTGGTGCGGGTGAGGTTGCCCACGGCGTCGTAGCCGTAGGTGGTGGTGAGGTTGCCGCGCTGGCTGGTGCCGTTGCTGGCGGTGCTGAACTCCACGTCGACGCGGGTCTCGCTGGTCTTGCGGTTCAGCAGGTCGTAGCCGTAGCTGGTGCGCCGGTCTTCCGGTGCCGGGGCCCCCGGGGCGGGGGCCGTGCCGGCGGCGGCGTTGACCAGGCCGCTCCAGCCGGCCAGGCTGCCGGTGCCGGCCCAGCCGGCCAGGGCGTTGGCGTACTCGACGTGCTCGACCAGGTTGCCGGCGGCGTCGTAGTTCCGGGCGGTGAGGTGGCCCAGCGCATCGACGCTGGCCACCTGCTGGCCGCGCCTGTCGAAGTAGCGGGTGTCCAGCACCCAGGTGCCGGCGCCCTTCAGGCGCGCCACCTGCACGAGGTCGCCGAAGGTGTCGTAGGTGTTGCGGGTGGTCTTGCCCTGGGTGCTGCCGGCGTTGCCCACGCCCAGGCTGCTGTCGTAGACGAAGGCCTGCGGCTCCTTGACCTCGATGGCACGGCCCAGGCGGTCGAAGGTGGTGTGCAGGACACGGTCGGCACCGTGGTCCAGGCTCGCCGTGGCCGCACCCACCTGCGCGGTGGTCGGCGCCACGGGGTCTTGGGGCCACTGCGGCTGGGCCGGCAGCGCGATGGCCTGGCCGTGGCGGGTGAGCACGGTGGCGTCGCCGAAGGTGTTGCGCTCGTAGCCGGTGACGTGGCCCTCGGCATCGACCTCGTAGGCCACGCGGCCGAGCCGGTCGTAGGTCTTGTAGGTCAGGCGCCGGTCGTCATACACGTAGGCGCCGGTGGCCTGGTCCCGGGCGAATTCGTCGTTCACGACGGCGTTGCCCAGGGCGTCGTAGTGGGTCGCGACGACCTTGCTCTGCCAGGTGTCGGTGCGCTGGCCGCTGGATGGATCCTGCCCGGTGTCGACCTGGGTGGCCGGGTAGATCACCATGACCTGGCGGCCGAGCTGGTCGTAGGCGTACTCGGTGATGCGCTGGTCTGCGTGCGCCTGCTGCTCGATGCGCTGGCGCAGGTTGCCGAAGGCGTCGTACACCATCTGCGTGACGACGCTGCCGGTGTAGGTCTGTGTCTGCAGGCGTCCCTGGCCGTCGGGCCACACGTCGGTGATCTCCACCGCGGGGCTGGACTCCCAGAGCATGCGGCCGGTGCGGTCGTAGCCGTAGGTCCAGGTGGCGCCGTTGGCGTTGGTGTAGGCGCTCTTGTTGCCCAGCGCGTCGTAGCTCCACGATTCGGTGAAGCCCAGGGCGTCGGTGGTGGCGAGCACCCGGCCTGCGGCGTCGTAGGCGTGGGTGGTGGTGCGGTCGGCCGCATCGGCCACGATGGCCGCGCCGATGGCGCTGGCGCTGTTGGCGGTGGCCGCCGGGATGGCCAGGGCATGCAGGGTGGTGCCGGTGCGCTGGCCCAGCGCGTCGTACGTGCTGGCGGTGACGTAGCCGTAGGCATCGACGCCGTAGACCTCGCGGCCGGCGGCGTCGTAGGCGTGCCGGTCGATGCGGTCGCTGGCGGCGTCGGCCACCACGCGCGCGCGGATGTCGGCCACGCTGGCCGTGGGGCTCAGGCCGTCGGTGCCGATGGCGCGGGCGTACCGGCGGGTCTGCACGGCCTGGCCCAGGCCGTCGTAGCTGGTCTCGACGGCGGCGCCCAGGGCGTCGACCGAGAAGACCTGGCGGCCTGCCTGGTCCCAGGCCAAGCGCTGGACACGGTCCGCACTGGCATCGGCCACGATGCTGGCCCGCAGGCCAGCGTCGGTGTAGACGCTGGCGTCCGTCGGCGCCGCGATGCGGTTGGCGTAGCCGGCTTGCAGGGTGACGTTGCCGAAGGCGTCGTAGACCGTGCGGCTGACGCCGCCCAGGGCGTCCACGGTGAAGGTGGTGCGTCCGGCCGTGTCGTGCGCCATGGCGGTGACGCGGTCGCGGCTGGCGTCGGGCAGGAGCATGCCCTGCAGCTGCGGCGCGTCCAGCGGCGGGATGTCGTAGCCGTTCGCCACGCCGGACCAGTCCAGCACGTCCACGGGGTTGGCGTACTGGATGGTGCCGGTCAGGGTGCCGGTGCCGTCGTAGCGGTTCTGGGTGACGGCGCCCACGCCATCGACGCTCCAGGCCAGCCGCCCGGCGGCGTCGTAGACCATGAAGCTGCTGCGGTCCAGGCCGGGGGCGACGCTGAGGTTGCCGAAGACGGCGTCGATGTCCCCGCCCACATAGCTCATCAGGGGCCAGGCATGCTGGGTCTGGCGCACCAGGCGGCCCACGCCGTCGTAGGCGTAGGACGTGACCTCGCGCATGGGACCCACGCCGGACATGAGGTCGGAGCTGTTGGTCCAGCGCAGCTGGTAGGCCATCCGGCCAGCGGCGTCGTACAGGTAGTCGACGGCGCGGTCATCGTCGCTGGCGACAGCGGTCCACGGATCGGCCCCGGGCGCGATGGCGCCGGCGTACTGCTGGCGCCGGATGACGTTGCCGTTGGCGTCGTAGGCCAGCCGCGTGACGGCGCCGGTGCCGTCCACGCTCCAGGTCAGGCGGCTGGCCGCATCGAAGACCTGGCGCACGTGGGCGTCGCGCGCGTCGTCGGCCACGGCCGGCGGCGGCGTGGCGCCGTCCCAGGCGGCCAGGCTGGCCGCATCCAGCGCGGTGGCGTAGCTGCGCCGGTCAATGACGTTGCCCACGGCGTCGTAGGCGGCGCTGCTGACGCCGCCCAGGGCATCGACGCTCCAGACGGCCCGGTTGGCGTTGTCGTAGACGGTGCGCACGCGCTGGTCGCGGCTGGCGTCGGCCGCCACCGGTGGCGCGCTGGTGCCGTTCCAGCTCGCGAAGGCGCCGCCGGCGAGGGCGTTGGCATAGGCTCGCTGGTCGATGACGTTGCCGTTGGCGTCGTAGGCGTAGCCGGTGACGCCCCCGGCGCCATCGACCTGCCAGGCGGCGCGGTCCAGCGCGTCATAGACGGTGCGCACGCGCTCATCCCGACTGGCGTCGGCCACCACTGGCGGATCGACAGCCAGGTTCCAAACGGCCAGGCTGATGCGGTTGGCGTAGGCCCGCGTCTCGATGACGTTGTTGTTCTTGTCGTACTTGTATTCGACCACGGCACCGGTACCGTCCACCGTGAAGCGCAATCGCCCGTCGCGGTCGTAGCGGCGCGCCTGCGTGACGTCGGCGGCGGCGTTGGCCGCCACCTTGGCCTGGATGGCGGCGACGCCGGGCGCATCGCCCAGGGCGGCCAGGTCGGCCGCGGCCAGGGGGGTGGCGTAGGCCGTGGTGCGAACGATGCGGCCTTCCTGGTCGTACTCGGTGCGCGCGACGCCGCCCATCGCGTCCACGCTGAAGACGCGCTGGTCGTTTGCGTCGTAGGCATAACGTGTGGCGTTGCCATTGGCGTCGATCACGCGGGTGACGTTGTCGTTGGCGTCGTACTCGTAGGCGGTGGTGAGGTTCAGCCCGTCGGGATCGACTTGCTGGCGCACCCGGCGCCCCGCCCCGTCGTAGGTGTAGCGGGTGAGGTGGCCGTTGGGGTCGGTGACGGTGAGCACCTGCCCGGTGGCGTCGTAGGTGTAGACGGTCTGGAGGTTCAGGCCCGTGGGATCGACGGTCTGGCGGATGGCCTGGCCGGCCAGGTCGAAGTCGGTGGTGGTGACGACGCCGCGCGCGTCGGTGACGGCAACGCCCTGGCCCTTGGCGTCGTAGGCGTAGGTGGTGACCAGGTTCAGGCCGGCAGGGTCGAGCGTGCGGGTGGCCAGGCGCCGGGCCGCGTCGTAGGCGTAGACCGTCTCGATGCCGCGCGCATCGGTGGTCTTGATGAGCAGGTTGGTCTTGTCGTACTCGGCCGTGGTCGTGACGCCCAGCGGCTGGCTGGTCTGCACCAGGTTGCCGCTGGCGTCGTAGGTGTAGGTGGTGGTGTTGCCGCGCCCGTCGGCGACGCTTTGGGTCTGGCCGTGGCGGGTGCGTACGGTGGTGACGGCCACGCCTTCGGGGGTGGTGACGGTGACGCTGCGGTTGGCCGTGCTGTAGCTGTAGGTGGTGGTGTAGCCCAGCGCATCGCGCTGGGTGAGCACGCGATCGAAGGCGTCGTAGGTGGCGTAGCGGTAGCCGCCCAGGGGGTCGATGGTGGTGACGACGCGGCCCAGGCGGTCATAAGCGAAGCGCGTACGGTTGTTGTTGCCGTCGTATTGCTCGACGACGCGACCGAAGGCGTCGTAGGTGGCGCGTTCGGCCAACGCCAGGGCCGAGGCATCGCGCGTGGTGACGGTGCGCAGGCCGCGCCGGTCGTAGCCGGCGGTGTCGGTGACGACCTGGCCGCTGGCCAGGGCGTAGGTGCTGGCGATGGCTTCGCGGAAGGCGTTGTACGAGTAGTCAGTGACTTGGCCCAGCGCATCGGTGGTGCTGGCCTCGGTGCCCACCGCGGTGTAGTCGTGCTGGACGCGGGTGTCCTTGGCGGCGTCGGCCATGGCGGCCAGTTGCGCGGCGATGGCGCTGGTGTCCAGCTCGCCGGGGGTGAGCGCTGCCAGCGCGGCCACGTTGATGCGGCTGCCGTAGACGATCTGCTCGGTGAGCTGGCCGTGGGCGCTGTAGCGGTTCTCGGTGGCCTCGCCCAGGGCGTTGACGGTGTAGGCCAGCCGGCCGGCGCCGTCGTAGAAGAACAGGGTCCGCTGGCCGTTGGCATCGGTGGTGCTGGTGCGCCGCCCGGCCGCGTCGTAGGTGTGGGTGGTGCCGTTGGCCTGCCACTGGCCGAGGTCGGTGCTGGCGCCCACGGCCAGAGTGCCGCGGCCGTCCAACTCGCCGGTGAGGCGGCCTTGCAGGTCGTACATGAACCGGCTGGTGCGCGCTTCGCCGGTGCCGGCGGCCACCACGGCCTTCACCAGGTGGCCGACACTGTCGTAGGCGTACTGGGTGACGGTTCCTTCGGCGTTGGTGCGGCTGATGAGCAAGTTGGCCGCGCTCCAGATCTGGGTGACGGTCTGGTCTTGCGCGGCGTTCAGGCTCGGGCGGATGCTCGCCAGGGTGGCGCCGGCTGCGCCAGGGTTGACGGCCTTGTTGGCGTAGCGCCTGGTCTGGGCGACGTTGCCACGCAGATCGTAGACAGTTTCGGTGAGGTAGCCCTCGCCGTCGACCTGGCCGACCAGGCGGTCCTGGGCGTCGTAGAAGTTGTAGGTGCTGATGTCCGCGCCGTTGGTGGACGGGCGCAGGCCGGCGAGGTTGTAGCTGGCCCGGGCAACGGCGACCGCTGCTGTGCGCGTGGCTTCGTCGGCGAAGTTGGCCGCGCGGTTTGCGTACTGCAAGGTCCGCGCCAGTCGCCCTGCCGCGTCGTACGTGTACTCGGTCAGGTAGCCCTCGGCGTCGAGCACGCCTTGCAGTTGGCCGTCTCGGTCGTACAGGCGCACCGTGGTGCGGTCCTGCGCGTTGTCCAGTTCGGCAACGATGAGGGTACTGGGGTCGCCCTGGATGGTCTGGATGAAGCTGACTTCACTGTCCAGATGATGCGCGTCGCCCGTGTAGGCGGCGGTGATGGTGAAGGTGCCTGCTGGCAAGGGTACGCCCGAGAGGGTGGCGACGCCGTTGACGACTTGAGCCGTACCCAGCAAGCGTGTGCCGATATAGAAGCTGACCAAGCCGCCGGGCCCGGGCTGGACCCCGTCGACCTGCACGGACAGGGTGCCGTGCTCGTCGATAGTGGGAGGCGTCTGGCTGGTCAACGGGGCGGGAGCCTTTTGGACAGTGAAGTACGCGTAGCCCGTGGAGGCGGCGTTGTTGGCATCGCCCGAGTACACGGTCTGGATGCTGTGCGAGCCGACTTCCAGGCTGTTGAGCGTGAGCGTGGCGGTGCCGTTGACCAGGTTGGCCGTGCCCAGCAGGACAGCGCCCTCGTAGAAGCTCACCGTTCCGGACTGCGGGTTGCCCTGGCCCGTGGGCCGGGCGGTGAGCACCACCGGCGTGCCGTACACGGGCGCCGAGGGCGCGGCGCTGGCCGCGGTGTACGTGGTAACCGGGTTGGCCGTCACCTGCTGGGTCAGGGGCCAGTAGTCGGGGACGGCGGCGCTCTGATAGTTGGCGTCGCCCGAGTAGCTGGCCGTGATGCTGCTGGTGCCCAGCGGCAGGCCGCTGGTGGTCAGCGTCGCCACGCCATCGACCACATCGGCCGTGCCGATGGCCACACCATCGCTGTAGAAGGTGACCGTGCCCGTGGACGGCGGCCCACTGAAACCACCTTGCTCGCTGTAAAAATTGCTCCACCAGCCGTCGGGCGAGACCGTGGCGCGCAATGTCAGCGGCGCGCCGGCAGCCGCCTGCTGCCCCGAGGATGCGAGCGTCAGCTCCGACGCCGCCGGTTCCACCACCAGTTGCAGCGTGGTCGAGCCCGCCGACCGATCGGCATCGCCGGAATAGATCACCGTCAGGTTGTGCGTGCCCGCAGCCAACGGCGGCAGATAGACCATGTCCCCTGTGGGATTCATGAAGCTGG
>NZ_JBIQNC010000018.1:0-9250 GCF_044462705.1 Xenophilus sp. | reverse complement strand
CCGTCAGCGTCACCGCGTCGCCCTGCGTCACGCTCGCCGCAGAGGCGCTCAGCGTCGTGACCGAAGGCGAAGGCAGAGGCGTTCCGTAGAGGGTCGCCGTCGCGCTGGCAGCATGGGTCGCGTCTCCCCCGTAGACGGCCCTGAAGGGCGCCGCCGTCGCCGCGCCCGTGAAGTGGAAGCTGGCCGCCCCATTGACCAGGGCAGCCGTGCCGATGGCGGTATCGCCGTTGTAGAAGGTCACCGTGCCCGTGGGCGGCGGCAGCCCCGCGCCGCTGCTCACCATGGCCGAGAGTTGCACCCCTGCGCCGCCGGCTGCCGCCACCTGCAGTGCCGTCGTCGTCGGCGCCGCAGCGATCGACAGGCTGCTGGTCTGCGTGGCCGCCGCATGCAGCGCGTCGCCCGCATACTCGGCCCGGATGCTGCTCGTGCCCACCGGCAGGTCGTTCAGGGTCAAGAGGGCCTGGCCGTTGATGACCGCGGCCGTGCCCAGCAGCGTGGCGCCGCTGTAGAACTTCACCTCGCCCGTGGCCGGCGCCAGGCCCGGCGGCTGGCTGGTCGTCAGCCACGTCGACAAGGTGACGTTCTGCCCATAGGTGGCCCCGTAGCTGGGCGAGAAGCTCAGCCCGACGCTGGTGGTCGCGCCGTTGACGAGCTTGGTGCCCACGGCCGAGATGGCCGCCGGCCGGATCGTGTCGCCCGAGTAGGCCGCCCGGATGGCGTTGGCGCCCACCGGCAGCTCATTGGTCACGAGGGTGGCCTGGCCATTGACCACCGGCGCGCTGCCGATGACGGTGTCGCCGCTGAAAAAGGTCACCATGCCCCCGGGGTTGGTGCCGGCGATGCTGGCCGTCAGCGTCACGGCCGTGCCCAGCGGCACCGGCCCGCCCAGCGCACCGAGCGTCACGCCGCCGACGGTGGCCGGGTCGGCCAGCAGTTCGACATTCGCCCCGCTGCCCAGCTGGCTCACGTCGATCGGGTTGGCCAGCTGCGTGACGCTCAGGATGCGCGAGGCGCCGTCGTAGGTGGTGCGGGTGACGTAGCCCAGCGCATCGACCTGCCAGGCCAGGCGGTTGGCGCCGTCGTAGAAGCGCCAGACCTTCTGGTCCTTGTCCGTGCCCGCCGGGCGCAGGGCCTGCACACTGGTGGTGGTGTTGGCCGCGCTCCACGCGGTGGTGGGCTGCCCTGCCTCGTCCACCAGCACGGCGGTGTCGATGCGCGTGGCGTAGGCCACGGTCTGGCGCAGCAGGCCGTTGGCGTTGTAGACGTACTCGGTCATCGCCCCGGTGGCGTCGATGTCGGCCACCTTGCGCCCGGCTTCGTCGTACAGCATCCAGCTGCGCGCGCCGGTCGGGTCCTGCGTCATCAGCAGGCGCCCTTCGCTGTCGTAGGCATAGGTGGTGGTGCCCAGCACGCCGATGCCCACGCCGGTCTGGGTGACGCTGACCAGCCGCCCGGCGTGGTCGTAGGCAGACAGGGTGCTCAGGCCGTTGGCCAGCGTGACGGTGGTGCGCCCGTCGGCATCGTCGTAGTTGGTGAGGGTGATGTTCTGGGTGGTGCCGTCCAGCGAGGGGCCGCTGGCCGAGATCACGCGGCCCAGGCCGTCGTAGACGTAGCTGGTCACCCCGGCGGCGTTGTCGGCCTCGATCTTCTGCAGCAGCAGGCCCTGCTGGTCGTAGACGTACTGTGTGGTGGCCGCACCGGCGGCCACGCCCTGGCCATCGGCGCCGGTCTGGGCATAGGTGGTCGTGCTGCTCAGCGCGCCCCGGCCGTCGTAGCCGTAGTCGGTGCGCTGGCTGCGGGTGAGGTCCTGCCCCTGGCGCCAAGCCACCAACTGCGCCTCGGTGGGCACAGCCTCCGGGCCCAGCGAGCTTGTGTCATACGGCGTCGCGGCGTAGCTGATGGCGCTGGTGCGCTGGCCCCAGCCGTCGTACAGATACTCGGTGACGTCGCCCTGGGCGCTGATGACGAAACGCAGCCGGTGGTCGTTGCCTTGGGCATAGACGTAGCGGGTGGTCTCGGGCAGGCCGGCCGGGGTGTTGAAGGCGCCGCGGTCCACGACGGCGGCGTTGGCATAGAGGGTGTCGGTCAGCAGCTGGTTGGCCGCGCCGTAGGTGCGCGTACGCGTGTTGCCGGCCGAGTCGACCTCCTTGAGCAGGTTGCCGTTCGCGTCGTACTCGAAGCTGACCTGGCGGCCTTCTCCGTCCGTCACGCGGACGACGTTGCCCTGGGCGTCGTACAGGTAGCTCACCTGGCTCAGCCCGGCCGGGTTGGTCGCCGTCACGCCCTGGCGCACCTGGGTCAGCTGTCCCTCGGCGTCGTACAGGTAGACGCTGGACGAGCCCAGGGCGTCGGTGACGGTAGTCGCGCCAGCGACATCGTCGTAGGCGAAGGTGGTGACCGCGCCCAGCGCATCGGTGACGGTCTTGACCTTGTAGCTGCCGCCCACCTCCTCGTAGGTGAAGCTCAGCGCCGTGCCGTCGGTCTGGGTGACGCTGGCCACGCGCTTGCTGGCGCTGTCGTAGGTGTAGGTGGTGACGTAGGTGCCGCCGTCGGCGATGCTGCCGTCCGCGGGACTGAGGTCGACGGTGACGCTGACGAGGCGGTCGCTCGCATCGTAGGCGTAGCGAACGCGCGTGGTGGTGACGTTGTCCGCGGTGACGGTGCGGATCTGGGTGAGGTTGTTGCCGGTGTAGTCGTACCAGGTGACTTCGCCGTTGGCATCCGTCAACGATTCGACGTTGCCGGCGGCGTTGTAGCTCAGGGTGATGATGTTGCCGTCGGCGTCGGTGGTCGAGATGAGACGCCCCTGGCCGCCGGCCTGGTAGCGCTCGGTCATGCCGCTGTCGCCGTCCGTCCACACCAACTGCGCGGCACCCGCGTCATGGGCGATGGTGTCGAAGGCGCCCGCCCCGGCGGTGCTCAGGTACAGGCCGCGGGCGGCATCCCAGGCGTAGGTGGCTTGCGCGCCGTCGCGATCGATCCGGGTGATGGTGCTGCCGGCTTGGCCCAGGGTGCCCGTAACGCTGATGCGCTGGCCGAAGGCACCAACGGACCAGTTGTCCTGGTTGTCGTCGGTGAGCAGCCCCTGGCTGTTGTAGGTGCGCACGCTGACCACGTCCAGGCCGCGGCCGAGCAGAAGTTCGTCCCGGTTTTGCAGCACCAGGTTGCCGGTGGCCACGTTCACGTAGGCCTGCTCGCCGCTGCGGCCCTGCCACAGCGAACCCAGCGCTCCGCGCTGCCCCAGGGTGGCCATTGAGCTCAGACCCAGCCCCAGGCTGCTGCCGCTGACGATCGCTACCATGTCGTTTCCCTCTTCAGTGGTTCCGCATCGACAGCAACCGGGCCGTCGGCTCTTGGAACAACCTGTCCCCGCGAACCAACGGGCGTTTAATACCCAAGTACGGCAAAAGGGGATTCAAGGGATTCGCCAAGCGGCGCTAAACGGATCCGTCGCGTTACGGATATATGCAGAAAGCCCGCAGGTCGCCGCGCGCGGCCGCCAAGGTGCAGATATCCTGTTCCGAGCAGAGGCCCCTGGGGCCGAATCGAGGAAGTCCGTCATGCCATCCAATGAACCGTCCCACGCGCCATCAGACCAGGCCGCTGCCATCGAGGCGCTGCTGGCTCGCGGCGTGGCTGCCAGCCAAGCCAACGATTCCCGGATGGCCATCGAGCTGTTCCG
This sequence comes from Xenophilus sp., assembly GCF_044462705.1. Lineage (NCBI taxonomy): Bacteria > Pseudomonadati > Pseudomonadota > Betaproteobacteria > Burkholderiales > Comamonadaceae > Xenophilus > Xenophilus sp. Next base: position 5,568 of record NZ_JBIQNC010000018.1, on the reverse strand, counting down.
ACAGGCTTGCGCCCAGGCGCCGTCCGCCGGCCTGCCGCAGTTCCTACTGGGCTCGGAATACGCCGCCTCGGGCGATATGCAGGCCGCCGAAGGCTGCCTGGCCAACGCGGTGCTGCTCTCCCCCGACTTGGTGCTGGCGCGCTACCAGCTAGGGTTGCTCCAGTTCAGCTCAGCCCGCGCCGCCGCGGCGCTGGTGACCTGGCAGCCGCTGGCACAGCTGCCGCCGTCCACCCCGTGGCCGCACTGGGTGCGCGGCTTCGCGGCGCTGGCGCGGGACGAGTTCGAACAGGCCCGATCGCATTTGCAGCAAGGCATCGCCTTGAACCAGGAGAACGCCGCCCTCAACGCCGACGTGCACAAGGTGCTGGAAGGCATCGATGCACTCGCCGCACCGGCAGATGCAGCCGCGCGAACCGCCAATACCCCCTCCTCCTCAATGCCATCAGAGCAACTGGCATCGGATGGCGAGCAGGCCCCGCGAGAGCAAACTTCCAACGTCCAGGCCATGCTCGCCAGCTATGCACAGAACACCCGCGTGCACTGACCGGCGCCGTGCTCCGCCGGCGCCCTCATCCATTCGAATCCTTTCATGACCAGCATCGATTCCGCGTCGCGACTGGCGGCCATGCTGGCCGCACGGATGACCGCGGAGTTACGTCACCACTCCCCGCGCGCCGAACGGCTGGACACAGGGCGAGAACCCACGCAAGACAGGTCCACGTCGGATCTCAGCGATGTGAGCGCCGGCGAAGATGCGCGTTTGCTGCAATCCCTTGCGCTCGCCGTCGGCCGCCTCCCTGCCGATGACCCCGACCGCCAGCGCAAGGCCTATCGGCTATTCATGGAGGCCATGCTCGCGCGTGCGCTCGACCGCACTCGCTTCGACGACATGGATTTCAGGCAGCTGCTGGACACGGTGCTCCAGCGCATGGAGGACGACTCCGAGCTGCACGGCCAGTTGCGCGAGGCCGGACAGTTGCTGCTCGACGCCGCGAAGATCGCTGACGCGCCGCCTCCCGCGCGCTGAGCAAACTCCGGCTCGGCCACGACATCAGCGTCGAGCGCCATGGGCGTACGCGAACCGCGCTGGCGGCGCGAACAAGCCAACGGCAGCGTCCGGGGCCAGGTGCGAACATACTTGCGCTAACTGTAGGAGGCCTGAGCCATGATGTTCACCATATTCGGGGCAATCACTGCTGTCTTGTTTCTCATAGGGGCCGCGTTACTCAGTTCGCCCCACCTCCTGTTCAGCGGCTTGACGGTCGGCGCATGCACCGCGCTATGGTTTGCAATCGGTAGAGGGGCACGCAAGGGACGCCCGACCGCCGCAGGCGCGCATTCTGACCAGCGGTGAAAGGCACCTGGTGTGCTGCCGCTGCGCGTCTACTTCAGAATCCTGCCGAGGCTGTGTGAAAGCGCTCCGCATCATGGCCCGAGCCCACAGTCGATCTCTCATACCGAATTTCTTTGAAGAACATATCGACCATTCACGCTGAGCTTGTCGAGCGCGCTTGCGCATCGGTTTTCCATGGCACCGCGCGCCACCCGCGGAGCATGAAACGAGGGATGTCGCCGTGCCCGCTCGGCAAAGTCGAGCGTCGGGCGTGCAGCGTTTGGCTCGGCCGCATCCGGACACGCTGAACGACTCGCGTGGACCCGGCCATCGCCTCATTGCTTGTCCTCGGCACTTGCCGCCCGGGCCTGCACCCAGCTCGCCAGATCAGCGCCGGAGGCCGCATGGGCCCGCGCACCGAGCAGCCGGCGCACCAGCCGCTGCAGGCCCTGGGCATCCTGGACCTCGCCCGCGAGGAGGGCCTGGGCATAGCGCCCGCTCAGGTTATCGCGATCCAGCCGCAGTGCGATCTCGCAGGCCTGTTGGGCCAGTTCCCGGCGTTCATCCAGGACGTGAACAAGCGCCACCGCGCCATGGCTTTCGGCAAAGTTGCGGTCCAGCGCCAGCGCGGACTCAAAGCTGCGCAGTGCGCCATCGCGCTCGCCCTGCAGCAACTGCGTCCAGCCCAGGCCATGCCATGTTCCGACGTGCGACGGCATGTGCTCAAGCGCCTTGTCGAAGGCCGAGCGTGCCGGCCCCAGCGCCTGGGCGAGCAGCTGCGCGAAGCCCAGGGCAGACCAGGCACGCCCCTCTGCCGGCGCGCGCCGCACCGCCTCGCTGGCCAACGCCACGGCCTGCGGTCCATTGCCGGCATATGAGGCGATCGACGCCAGGGTGACCAGTGCCTCGGTCGGCGGGGCCTCGGAGGCCTGCATGCTCGCCGCAGCCCAGCGCTGCGCCTCATCCAACCGACCCGCATCCAGAGCGATCAGGCTCGCCACGCCGAGCACCGGCGGCATGGTGCCCTGACCAGCGGCATGCGCTCGCGTCCACGCCAAGGCCCGGTCGTGCTGCCGGTCATGGTGCAGCACCCGCAGCCACAGACAAGCCAGCATCGGCCAGGCGGCATGGGCGGGCGGCGCCGCTTCGGCCGCCTCCATGATCGGCGCCAGCCTTTGCAGCGCCTGCGTGTGCCGCCCCTCCTGGAAGTCGATGTACGCCAGGTTGTGCAGCAGCACGTCGCCGAGCCCCGGCGGCGCCGGATCGGGCACCTGCAGCGAATCGTAGACACTGCGCGCCCGGTCGTGGCGCTGCTGCGCCAGCCAGAAATCCCCTTCCCGCATCCGCCAGCCCAGCGGGTCCGCCCCACGCTGCCGCCCCTGCTGCATCAATGCCTGGGCGCGCTCCCATTCCCGGCACGCCAGGGCCGTCTCGAACGCATCGATCAGCAAAGCGGCATTGCCAGGATCCTGGGCAAGAAAGCGTTCGAGACGCGCCAGCCGGTCCCTCGCGGCGACCAGGGCCGGCGAGTCCGGAGCACCGGCCGCTGCAGGGGTTTGCTGTTCGAGGGTGCTGCGATCAACCATGTCCTTGGGTCCCGGAAGAAGAAAAGGAAGAAAAAGGAAGTCTCGGTACCAGCGGAACGGCCGGACCGTGTGCCCTGGCGCCCCGCCACCCTAGAGCGCGACGTCGCATCGCGCATCGCCCTGCAGCAGATCCCGCAGCCGTGCCAAGCCCTTCGTGTGCAGCTGCGATATCCGGCCCCGGGACAGTTCCAGACGGTTGGCGATGTCCTCGAAGGACATCTCCTGCTGATAGTGCCACTGGATGACGCGCCGCTCCGACTCGGGAAGCTGCGCCACGCCGTGGCGCAGCAACTCGCGCAGCTGGCGCGCCTGCGTCTTGCGGAAATAGCTGACCTCCGGGGACGACGTGCTCGCGGCATCGGCCTTGGCGAACATGGCCGTGTCTTCCAGCAGCACACCCAAGGCCAGGCCGATGCCCACCTCGGCCAGGTAGCTGAAGAGCGCGGCCGCATCGCCTTTGTCAGCCTTGGCGCCCTTGCCGTCACCGCCCCGCTTCTTGCCCTTGCCGGGCTGCGCCCCACCGGCCGCCTGCGCCTTCAGGTCCTCCAGCCGTTCCTGGCGCAGGCGCATCATGGTGGCGATCTGCTGGCTCTTTTCCGTCAAGCGCGCCAGGCCGTTGAGGATGGCGCCCTGCACGCGCTTGGAGGCGAAGGTCTTGAACTGCACGCCGTGGGCGGGGTCGAAGCGCTCGACCGACTCCACCAGCCCCAGGCTGGCGAACTGGAAGTAGTCGTCGAACTCGACCTCGTCGTGCGTGCGGCGCCCGTAGAGCGTCGCGGCCATCATGCGCGCATACGGAAGGTGATGGGCGATGAGCGCGTCCCGCGCGGCCGGGTCGCACGCCCCGCGCCATCGCTGCCACAGCGATGCGAGCGCTTCGTCGACCACGGGTTCGGCGCTCATCGGTGCGGCCGGCGCTCAGCGGAAGCTGCCCACCAGGGACTGCAACACCAGTGTCCATCCGTCCACCAGGATGAACATCAGGACCTTCAGGGGCAGCGCGATGGTGGTGGGCGGCATCATCATCATGCCCAGGGCCATCAAGATGCTGGAGACGATCAGGTCGATCAGCAGGAAGGGCAGGAAGATGACGAAGCCGATCTGGAAGGCGGCCCGCAGCTCGGAGAGCATGAACGCCGGGATCAGCTGCACATTGCTCACGTCCTCCATGGTGCGCGGCACCGGCGCCTTGGACAGCTGGATCATCAGCGCCAGGTCGGCCTCGCGGGTCTGGCGGACCATGAAGTCGCGCAAGGGCGCGATGCCCTTGGCATACCCGTCCGCCACCGAGACCGTCCCCGCCATGAAGGGCGTGAAGGCCTCCTCGTTGACCTTCTGCAGCACCGGCGCCATGGTGAACAGCGTCAGGAACAGCGCCAGGCCCATGAGGGCGGTGTTCGGCGGCGTCTCGTTCATGCCGATGGCGTGCCGCAGCATCGACAGCACGACGATGGTGCGCAGGAAACTGGTCACGCAGATGAGCAGCGCCGGCAGCAGGGCCAGCACCGTCAAGCCCAGGACCACCCGCAGCGCCTGCGCGGTCTCCTGCGGCACGGCCGGCGGCGCCATCCCTGCCGCGCCGGCAGCCGATGCGGTGCGGCACAGACTGAGGACAGCGCATGCGCCCACCGCCAGCAGCACAGCACCCGGGCGCAGCTGCCGCGCTTTCGCACCACGCAGAGGGGAGTTCATTGACCAATCTCCTGCCCCAGCCCCGGCACTTGACCCGAGGCCGATGACTCACCCGACGCGGAGCCAGGCTCGCTCCCCCTTCCGGGTGCGCCAGCACGACACAGCAACTGGACACCGCGCTCGCTGCACGCCACCAGCAGGGCCTCCCCGCGCCACGACACCTCGTGCACGACGTGCTGGCCGCCCAGGCGCAGCGTGCTCAGGCGCCTGAGCCCGCGTTCATCCACGGGGCCGCCTGCTCCCATGCCGAAGCGTCTCAAGCGTCCGGGGCGTCCGGATGCCCGGCGCGCGATGTAGGCGGCAAGCACCGCCAGCACCAGCAGCACGGCCAGGATCCCCCAGGCCGAGAACACGCCCGCCGCGGTGTCCTGAACGCCTTCGCGCCGCACGGGGATGTCCGCGGGCACGATGGCGCGGGCAGCAGCGGCTTGCGCAGGCGCACTGGACGCCGTCGTGTCTTCGCGCATCAGGCTGGATCCGAAGGCTGCAGCGGCGCCGGCAGTTCGGTCAGGCGCACCGCAAAATGGCCATCCAGGGCCACCAGCTGGCCACGGGCCACCACGTGTCCCTCGATGGACAGGGTCACGGGCTGGTCGATGCCGCTGTCCAGCCGGATCACCTGCCCCGCCTTGGCGCCCACCAACTCCCCCACCGAGAGGCTGGCTTCGCCCACGCTCACCTGCAGCCGGGTCTTGATCTGGTGCAAGGCACCCCAGTCCCTGAGCACCGGCCGTGCATCGCCGTGCGGTGAAACACCGCTCGCGGCAGCGCCGAACTCAGGCAGCGCGATGACGCGCGCCGAGGCGGTGGGCGAGGCGTGGGCCGCGTCCTTCGACGCGGCACCTCCCATGGTCGCAGCGGCGCCCGGACCGATGGCGTTGATGGCTTGGGTCATCGAGATGTCTCCAATGGAATCAATACAGGAACTGAAAGGGGGCGAAATGACAACGACGGGTG